>DAISIZ010000061.1:5069-12812 GCA_036821745.1 Aurantibacter sp.
TTTATTAGATCATAATTTTTTAAATGAAACACGTTTTGCTGAAACCTTTTCCAGAGGAAAGTTTAGGGTTAAAAAATGGGGTAGAATTCGTATTACAAATGAATTAAAACAGCGAAAAATTTCAGCTTATAATATAAAAAAAGGTTTAGCTCAAATTAATGATGAAGATTATTATAACACTTTTAATGAATTAGCCTTAAGACGTTTTGAGTCTTTAAAAGAATCAAACAAATACAAAAAACGAAAAAAGTTAGCTGATTACTTACTTTATCGTGGTTGGGAAAGTGCTATGGTTTATGAAAAAACGATAGAGTTAATTCCATAAAAAAAGCATTTAAAAAAAAATGAATGCTCTTTTATTTTATTTAGTGAGGTTTTATAAATTGAAAACTGCACCAAGATTAGCTGTAAATTGGTTATTTATAGTTTCAGGAGCAGAAAGTTCATTGTCGTAACGAGCTAAAGGCGCATTTAATTCAGTATAAATACCAAAACCATCAGTAAAGAAATATCTAAATCCTAAATGTCCACCAAAATTTTTAGTGCTTAAACTTAATCCTGGATAGATATCAAAACTGTCTGATATATTTAAAACATTTCCAATATTGGCATTTATTCTTGCCTTAATATCAAAAGGATCAACAAAATCTGCATCAATATTTTCGTTAACGTTTAAAGCGTAAGAAGATGATAATCCTACTGAAATATTTTCAGCTAAACCTACATCGTAACTTAAGTTAACTCTAGAAGCAAACTCCTGAAAAGTTCCACCAATTTGAAGTTTTTTATCGCCTTTTCCATCAAAAGCTTGTGCGTTTGCAAAAGTAAAACCTAATAAGGCTGTTATAAGTAAAGTTGTTTCATTATAGTATAATTTGTTATGATCAATTTATTTTAATGCTTTTTTATTTTTCCAGTCAATCCATTTTTGTCCTTTAAAGCGTCGCATCAAGTTGTCAAAATTACGCATTATAAATACGTTATAAATGGCTTTGCTTAAATTTTTTGGACGTCTAGCGATAGCACGTAAACTCATAGAGAAACCAGGTGTTATATACTTCATATAATGCCAATAACCTTCCGGCATATAGAGTACTTCACCGTGATTTAATTCGGTCTTAAAACCTTTGGCATTTTTTAAGTTTGGCCATTTTTTTAAATCTGGACTAGAAAAATCAATATCTTCTCTAGTTATTAAAGCAAAAGGGACTTTATATAAATGCTTGTTTTGTGTTTGATCAAATAATATAATTTCCTTTTTTCCTTCAAAGTGAAAATGAAAAATATTAGCTAAATCAATATCATAATGCATAAAGGTATACGAATCTTTACCGCCAAAAAATAACATTGGTAAACCTTTCATTAAACGTAAACCAAAATCCGGAAATTTAAAATCGTTTTGTAAAACGGAAACTTCTTTAAGTACGTTCCATAAGAAAATTCTGAATTTTGTGGGTTTTGTTTGTAATAAATCGACGTAATCTGCCATTTTCATCGTGGCATGTGGTTCATTAAAACCATCTTTATGGTGCACAGGTCTGTCGTCGTAAAGAGGTACGGTTTTGTCGCCTGCAACGTCTTTTATATAATCTAAATTCCATTTAGAATAAGCTGGCCAATCTTCAATAAACTGTTCTATAACCACAGGTTTTTGTGGTTTGTAATACTGTTTAATGAAATCTTCTTTCTTAATCGTTTTTACACGAGGAATATGTTCTAAGTTTAAACTCAATGAAAGTTGTTAGTTTTATAAAACAAAAATAATAAAATGAAAAAAAGCAGTAGTTAATCTCATTATAAAATTAACTACTGCTTTTTAAAAGTATTGTATTTGAAGCTTATTTTAAAGCTTTTGCTTTTTGTTTCGCTTCTTCGTTACGTTCAATTTTATGTTCAGGTCTTGTCCATTTTGGTTTTTCACCTAAAGCTTCAAATTTAGAATCCGATGCTTCAACCGTTTGTGGTTGTACCTTTTTAGTAAATGGTTTCTGCGGATTTAATCCTAACTTCTCAAACATTTTCATATCTTCAGAAACATCTGGATTTGGTGTCGTTAATAACTTGTCTCCAGCAAAAATAGAATTAGCTCCAGCAAAGAAACACATGGCTTGACCTTCGCGAGTCATTTGCGTTCTACCAGCACTTAAACGTACTTGAGTTTCTGGTAATACAATTCTTGTGGTTGCTACCATACGAATCATATCCCAAATTTCAACAGGTTTTTGGTCTTCTAAAGGTGTTCCTTCTACAGCAACTAACGCGTTAATTGGTGTGCTTTCTGGTTGCGGATTTAAAGTTGATAAAGCCACTAACATTCCAGCGCGATCTTCAGCATTTTCTCCCATTCCAATAATACCACCCGAACAAACAGTTACATTTGTTTTACGTACGTTATCAATCGTGTCTAAACGATCTTGGTAACCACGTGTAGAAATAACTTCTTTATAATATTCTTCCGATGAATCTAAATTATGATTGTAAGCGTATAAACCAGCTTCGGCTAAACGTTGTGCTTGGTTTTCAGTTACCATACCTAAAGTACAGCATACTTCCATATCTAATTTGTTAATGGTACGAACCATATCTAACACTTGGTCAAATTCCGATCCATCTTTAACATTACGCCAAGCTGCTCCCATACAAACACGAGAACTTCCGCCAGATTTAGCACGTAAAGCTTGCGCTTTTACTTGCTGTACGGTCATTAAATCATTTCCTTCAACACCAGTGTGGTAACGTGCTGCTTGTGGGCAATACCCACAATCTTCAGAACATCCACCAGTTTTTATAGATAATAAAGTAGAAACTTGAACCACATTTGGATCATGTTGTTGTCTGTGAACTGTAGCTGCTTCATATAACAACTCCATCATTGGTTTGTTATAAATCGCAAGAATTTCTTCTTTTGTCCAGTTATGTCTTACTTCACTCATGATAGTTTTTTTGTTTTGAACAAAAATAGGGATATAGATTTGTTTTTGAATAGAATGTAAATAAAATGTGTCTTTTTTACGTTGAAAAGTTTAGCGTTGTATAATGACGCTTACTGCATTGCCTCCAAAACCTACGGCATTAACCATAATTGTGTTAATACTATTTGGTTTTTCTTGCTCAATAAATGGTACATTAAAAACAGTGTTTTCTTGAAGCATTAATAATCCCATTTCTAAACTTAATAATCCTGATGCCCCTAAACTATGTCCAATTTTCCATTTGTTATTAGTTAAAAACGGACGTGTTGTAAACAACTTGTCAATGGCATTAAGTTCTGCTAAGTCGCCTTTTATGGTTCCAGGAGTATGCGTCACTATAACATCTACAGTTTCCAAATTAGCTTCGTTTAAAGCCATTTGCATACTTTTTTCAAAGCAATCGCCATCTTTTGAAAGTGATACGTGATGTGTTAATATTTCGGTTGCAAAACCTAAACCTGTTATTTGTGCTAAACGGTTTTCTTTTAAACCAGCTTCTAAACATAAACTACCAGAAGCTTCACCTAAAATCATACTATTTTTAGTCTTGTCTAAGTTTGAAGCTTGACAAGGGAAATCGATATTTTTAGCTTTAGAGTAAATCTTTAAAGCTTTCATTTGTGCAATAGTAAATGGCGTTAACGGCGCTTCGCTACCACCAACTAAAAACTGATTGCATAATCCAGATTTTATCCAAACGACACCATTTAATAAGGCATGTAATGCCGTAGAGCAAGTAATGGAATGTGAAATATCTGGACCAGAGGTTTGTAAATCATGAGCGACCCAAGATGAAATATTACCTAAAGTCGTTGTTGGCGAGGCTAAAGTTTGTGCTTTGCCATGCTCTAAGAAAAAATCATATTGTTGTTCAAACAATGCTGTTGCACCACGAGAAGAACCAATATTTACACCAAAATTAGATGAGTCATCCCATTTGGCTTGAGTTTTTGCTTGTCGTGAACTTAAAATTGAAAATAATACCGAAGCATCTAACTGCTGGTATTTTGTATTTTCTGCTTTTAAAGCCAGTATAGCTTCTTTAGTTTTTGAGTCTAAAGTAGCAACCCAATTGTTGTCCTTTTTTGTAAAGGTATGTTTTGGGCTATTATAGGATTCTAAAACTGTTTTAGTATCGCTTCCTAATGGGGAAACGGTAGAAATAGCTGTTATAGAAATGGCTTGCTTTGACATCTTAAAATCTTGAGTTGCAAAACTAAATTATTTCTAACGCTTCTTCAATGGTATTGTAAACTTTTTCTAATTCATTTTTAGAAATGATATACGGCGGTAAAAGGTATAATGTATTACCTAGCGGACGTAAAAACACACCACGTTCCATAAAGAATTTTAATAGTTTTTCTCTTAAACCACCATAACGTTCCGTTTGTGTATTTAAGTCCAAAGCGAAAACAACACCTTGGTTTCGTGCTGTTTTTACTTTAGGATGCTTAGAAATACGAGTTTTAAAAGCTTCGTGCGATTTAGAAATAAAAGCCATGTTATTTTGAATGTCTTCAGTTTGTAGCAACTCAATCGCTGCCAATGCTGTGGCGCAAGCAATTGGATTTGCAGAATAGGTGTGGCAATGGAAAAAACCCTTTGCCATTTCATTACTTAAAAAAGCCTCATAAATTTTTTCGGTACAAGAAGTAATTGCCATTGGAACCAAACCTGCAGTTAAGGCTTTGCTTAAGCAAATAATATCTGGTTTTGTGTAAATAAAATCCGATGCAAAATGACGGCCAGTTTTACCGAATCCAGTCATAACTTCGTCTGCAATAGTTAATACGTTTTGAGATTTACAATAGTCTAAAATTTCGTTTAAGCCATTTATGTCGTGAATTTTCATTCCGGCTGCACCTTGAATAATAGGCTCGTAAATAAAACCTGCCACTTTATTATTCTTAATGTGCTCTTTTAATAGTGCTAAAATGGCTTCGTGGTTTTCACCATTTGGAACAGGAATACGTTTCACTTCCATTAAGAAATCCTCAAAAGGTCCGTTGTAAACCGATAAACCAGAAACACTCATTGCGCCAAAAGTATCACCATGAAAACCGTTCTCAAAAGCGATAAATGTCGAGCGTTTTTCATTTAAATTGAAATAATACTGCAACGCCATTTTAATACCAGCTTCAACGGCAGTAGAACCATTATCGTTAAAGAAAATTCTGTTTTGGTTGTCTGGTAAAATCTTAATTAGTTCTTCGGATAATTTTACGGCAGGTTCATGCGTAAAATCACTAAACATAATTTGATCTAAGGTTTGCATTTGCTGGTAAGCACGACTGGTGATGAAATCGTTGCAATGTCCAAAAACACAAGTGTACCAAGACGAAATAGCATCGATGTATTCATTGCCGTTTTCATCGGTTAATACACAACCTTTTGCTTTAACTATAGCTAAACTATCTGGGTTTAACTGGTGTTGTTTTAAAGGGTGCCAAAGGTGGTTTTTATCGCGTTGTTGTAGTGTCATTAGTAGTTTTTTTGTTGTGCTGAATTTACTTCAGCATCTCATCTTTATTATAGACTGAAAACGTCTTTTTATAATTCACTTTTAAATAGGCTGGCATATTCCTTAATGACGTTTTTGTCAAAATAAGGTTCTTCGTTTATGCGACCAATTAAAGTGGTGTTGCTCATTTTTAATATGATAGCTTCCGTGGTTTTATGCTCGTTTCCACTAAAGATAATTTTGGTTTTAAAACCTTTGTCTTCTAAAGTTTTTAAAGTCATTAAGGTATGGTTAATGCTACCTAAATAGTGTCTGGAAACGACAATAATTTCAACGTTTTTAGGAATAATATCTAAAATAGTTTCGGTGTCATTTAAAGGGACAAATAAACCGCCAGCACCTTCAATCACTAAATGATTTTTAGTTTTAGGTGTTTTAATTTGTTTGGTGTCTATAGTAATACCGTCAATTTCTGCGGAAGCATGAGGACTCATTGGCGTTTGTAACGCGTAACTATTGTTATGACAAACGGTTTTAGTGTTCGAAATTAGTTGTTGTACTTTTTTAGTATCGCAATGGTCTAACTCGCCAGCTTGTATGGGTTTCCAATAATCGGCTTGTAAGGCTTCAACCACAATGGCTGAGGCTATAGTTTTACCAACTTCGGTAGAAATTCCTGTTATAAAATAGGTTTTCATTATAAATTGAATTGTGTTTTACAAGCTTCGCACCTGTATTCGTATTTAGTATAAAATGGTAAGACTCCAAAAATTAAGCTTTCCATAAATGCAATTAAAGATTTTACACTATTTATCGTTGAGAATAGCTCTACTTTATCGCTTTTACATTTGGGGCAGTTTATAGCTTTGCCTTCTTCATTTAAAGAATATTTAGAAATATCTTTAAGTATGTTTTTGGCTTTTAAACTGTCTTCTTTTAGAACTTTTAATTTAACGCCACCAATAGCTTGGCTAACTAAAGGATCTGTATCTATAGTGAATTCGTCTGCTAAAAATACTTTTATGCCATCGGCTTCAAAGCGACCTTTTATAATTTGTGCTTCGCTAGAGTAATTAAATCGCGCTACGGTTATAAATGTATTTGACATATTATATAGTGTTTTTTAAAGCGTTTAAAACAGCAGTAATTTCTTCTTCAGTGTTGTAACTGTGCAAGCAAAAACGTAAGCGTTCTTCGCCTTCTGCAACGGTTGGACTTAAAATAGCTTTAACACTAAATTGGTTTTGCTGAAGTGTTTTTGCAATACGTTTGGTATTCGCGTTCCCTTTAGTAACCACACATTGTATTGCCGATTCACTTTTAATCACTAAATCTTGAAGCTGAATACGTTTTATTTCAGCATTAAAAAAAGAAATAATATGATTTAATTGATTTATTTCTGAAGTGTTTTCCAAAGTTTTATAGGCACAATAAATAGTTGCTATGGCATGTGGCGATAATCCTGTGGTGTAAATAAATGGTTTAGAGAAATTCACTAAAAATTGAATCAATTCTTCCGAGCCTAAAACTGCTGAACCGTGACAACCTAAGCCTTTTCCAAAAGTTACAACACGTGCAAAAATATGTTTAGAGTTTGTGTTGTTTATTAATCCACAACCATTGTTTCCAAATACACCAAGTGCATGTGCTTCATCTAAAATTAAACGGCATTTATACTTTTTAGTAATATCGATTAACGCTTCAATATCTGGAGAATCGCCATCCATAGAAAATACAGTTTCTGTAATAATATAAACTGTGGTTTCTGGTTTAATTTGGCTTAGCTTTTCTTCTAAATGTGCTAAGTCATTATGTTTAAACTTATAGGCTTTTGCATGACTTAATGAAATGCCTTCACGAATAGAAGCGTGGCACAATTCGTCATAAAAAATAAGATCATTGCGTTGTGCTACTGTAGTTAGTAAACCTAGGTTGGCATTGTAGCCAGAATTGAAAATCAGTGCTTTTTCTACAGAATGAAATTGAGCGATGTAATCTTCGGTTTGCTTGTAAAGTTTATGGTTTCCTGAAATTAATCGAGAGCCTGTTGCGCCGTTTTGCTTACAATTTTCAGACTCTAAAAGTTGTAAAGCTTGGTTGTAAATGCTTTCGTTTTTAGAGAATCCAATATAATCGTTAGATGAAAAATCTATTAAATCATTGGTTTCACCTAAAGCTCTCAAACTATGGTTTGTGATGCGTTGGTTAAGTTTTTCTAATGATTTTGTATCTAAGTGTTGCATAATCTTTACTGTTGCAAATATATTAAAGATGCGTGTGTAAATGATGTAAAACAAAAAAGACTACCAA
>DAISIZ010000062.1:0-12752 GCA_036821745.1 Aurantibacter sp.
AATAAAGAAAATGATACATTTGTAATGAACCCAATCTATTTTAAATGGAAGAAATCAAACTTAAAGGTGATAAAGAGATAGAAAATATCCCTTCGTTAAAAGATAAAGCCCTTAGAATTAATCTTAATGATAACATTTACGGTACGTTTGCCGAGATTGGAGCTGGACAAGAAACGGTACGTCAGTTTTTTAGAGCTGGTGGAGCTTCTGGTACAATTGCAAAAGCAATGTCTGCCTATGACAAAGCCTTTAGTGATGCTATTTATGGTATTGAAAATGATAGACGTTATGTAACTGAAGCGCGTTTACGTAAAATGCTTTCGCACGAAGTAACGCTTTTAGAAGAACGTATTGAACGTGACACCAATCCAAACCGAATATTCTTTAGTTATGCCAATACGGTAGCAACTATAGATTTTGCAAAAAAATACAAAGGTCACGGTTGGGTAGGAATTAAATACCAAATTGATCCTGAAGAAAAAGAATATAACGAGATTGTATTACACATTCGTTTTAAAGAAAACGATGCCCGTTTACAACAAGAAACTTTAGGGATTTTAGGAACTAACCTTATTTACGGTGCGTTTTATAAATATAACGAGCCTAAAAAGCTATTAAAATACCTTTACGATCATTTAGATAAAGACCAATTAGAAATTGACACGATTAACTTTTCGGGTCCTATTTTTGAAGAGGTAGATAATCGTTTAATGAGTTTACAACTGGTAAGAAATGGTATGACCGATGCCGTTATGTTTGCGCCAGATGGAAATAACGTATTACCTGCAAGAGCACTTTACAAGAAAAACATTTTAGCTTTACGTGGTAGTTTTAGACCGGTAACTAAAGTAAATATGGATATGTACCAAAAATCTTTGGATATGTTCATTAAAGAAAATAAAGTTGACGAAAAGAAAACGCAAGTTATTTTTGAAATCACCTTATCTAACCTTAGAGCCGAAGGAGAAATTGATGAGCAAGACTTTATGGACCGTGCAAAACTGCTGTGTTCATTAGGACAAACCGTTTTAATATCTAATTTCCAAGAATACTATAAGTTAGTAGAATACTTCTCTCAATATACTAAGAGTCGTATGGGATTAGCAATGGGCGTAAACAATTTAGTCGATATTTTTGACCAGAAATACTACTCGCATTTAAGTGGTGGAATTTTAGAAGCCTTTGGTAAATTATTCTTTAAAGATTTACGTGTGTACCTGTACCCAATGAAAAATGAAAATGGCTCATTAACTACAAGTGATAACATTAAAGTTCATCCACGTATGAAAGAACTATACAAGTTCTTTAAATACAACGGAAAAGTAATAGATATTGAAGCTATTGATAAAGACAATTTAGAAGTATTTTCCCGTAAGGTATTAAAAATGATTGCCTGTAATGAAGACGGTTGGCAAGAAATGTTACCAGAAGGTGTTTCTAAACTAATTAGAGAAAAAAGCTTATTTGGTTGCGAAACTGAAGAAGTTATAAATAATAATAGATAACACTATAAATCACATCATAAAAAAGCCTTTAAAACATATGTTTTAAAGGCTTTTGTTTTTTGCTATCATCCTAATACGAATCGTTTACTGATTTGTTTCATAGTAACTTAATTTTTAGCAAAATTTAAAAATCATATTTCCAAATCTCATTCAATAATGCAGGTGTAGAACCCGCTGCGCTACTCGCTGTATTTCCACCAATAACAAAAATAGAATTATTATGTAATACCGTTTGTTGTCCTCGTCTTTCAGAAAAACCTGCTGGAAACACATCTATATTATCTACCCAATTTACACCATCTACAGAGTGAAATAAATCTTTATAATTAGCTCCTCCAGATTCAAAAGCACCACCAATTAAAAACACCTTATTATTGTTTTGCACAATGGTATTATGGTAATATCTTGGAGAATATACATTAGAATTACTTTCTTCAATCCAATCTACACCGTTTACAGAACTCCAAGTATCGTTAAGAACTGTAGTATCATCATTACCACCGGTTACAAATAACTTATTATCTATAACAAATGTTTGATGAAGAAATCTTGGTGAAAAATGCCCTGTAGCAACTTCTTCGTTCCAAGTTATCCCGTCGGCTGTTGACCAAATATCATTATTACTTTGTCCATTAGAAGATCGACCTCCAATAAGCCATAATTTATTATTAAAAATAGTTAATGTTGGTGTGAAAACGTTACCATTTGGTGCGTTGTTAGCTTGAACCCAATTTACTCCATCACTAGAGTTCCAAATTTCATTTAATAAGTTACCACTCGAATTTTGACCGCCAACAACCCATATTTTATTATTAAATACAACTACGGTATGAAGTGACCTTGGTGAAAAGTGTGTGCCAATTGGAGTTTGCTCTTCCCAAGTCATTCCATCTGTACTACTCCATATATCATTTTTATAACCAGCAAAATCTTGTCCACCAATTACCCATATTTTATTATTAAAACTTACCGCTTGATGCCTCCATCTTTCAGAAAACATAGTATTACCAATTGTTAATTGGGAAAACTCTCCTGTAAGTGGAGCGTTTAAATTAATAATTGGAGTACCTGGAATTGGAGTATTTGAATTAGATGTCACTACTTGATCATCATCACTACTACAGCTTACAATTAGCAAGGCAAATACTAAGCCTAAAATTTGATTAATTTTTCTCATTTGTTTTTACATTTTAAAAGTTTTCTATTGTTGTTAGTATTCCAAAACTATAGTATAGCAACTTTTAAAACACGTTAAAAAAAGGGGTTTGTGATTAGTTGTATATTAAAAAGTGACAAATAACATTCATCGAAAAAACCATTTCATTCACCTAACACAAAACAGCAATCACACAAAAAAGCATCCAAAAATCATTGATATACTTGGTTTTGTGATAAACTGTAATTAAGTAGTGACAAATGTAAAGCGTTATACATAAGCGTTTTTATGAATAATCTTACTTTTGTAAAAAACATTTTCATTGAAACTAAGTTACATACTACTTGCACTATTTTTAAGCATTAAAATGTGCTATTCGCAAACTCAAATTTATAAACACTATGGTGTTGATGAAGGTTTACCAAGTGCTGAAGTTTATGATATTTACCAAGACAAAGATGGCTATATATGGTTTGCTACAGACAAAGGCTTATCACGATTTAACGGCTATGAATTTAAAAATTATACCATTAAAGATGGCTTGCCAGATAATACTATATTAGATTTCTTTCCTCAAGAAAATGGCCAAGTATGGTGTTATGGATTTAATAGTCAAAATCTTTTTTATTTTGACGAAGAATTTGATGGATTTAAAAGCTATAAATATAACAATGCTCTAAAAAAGCAAACTGATGAAAATACAATTTTAAAAAGTGTTTTTGTTTACAACAATGATGTATTATATGCTGGTGGTTATGGGTTTTGCGGTTTAATAGAAATTGATAAAAATGGCGTTACAAAAAAGCATTATGATTTAGACACAAGACTTCTACAACCTATAGATCAAAGGCCGGTTCATTTAGGGGTGCAAAATAAAAAAAACATATTCTTCTCTGTGTGTTACGATTTAAAATCGAATGAAGACGTACAATTTTTAAACCTTGAATACAAGCCCAGTTCTCGCCTTGACTTCATATCCTTTAATGATAATTATTCAATTTTCATTAATGGGAAATTAGGCGAAATGTTACAAAATGGCGACATTAAATATTATGAAACAAAACAAAATCCATTAGGTATAAAAAAAATTAACAATCATTCTTATTTTGTTGGTTATTATGGTAATGGTGCAGAAATAAGAGACATTAAAGGAAACATTATTAAAAAATTTCTTCCTAAGAAATCGGTATCTAATTTTTTAATAGACAATGAAGGAAGCTACTGGTTTACAACAATAGATGATGGTGTTTTCTATATAAAAAATCCTAAAATAAAAATCTTTACAGAAGAACATATTACGTCTTTAGTCAAAGACCATAACAACATATTATATGCTGGATTTAACAATGGTAGCATTGGTCATATTTCTAAAAACAAAATAAACATACTATATAAAGGGTTAAATAATGATGATGCATTAGTTGAATTTGATGTAAAACGAGAGGAATTATACGGTTATAGTGATTCTAAAATCACGAATTACACTTATCCCAAAAAATCGTTTAAGATAGATGCAAGTAAACTTCCAGAGCATATAGGTGATTCTTTAATCTCAGCTTCTTCTAATTTCATTTATAAAACAATTAAAAGATTTACTACTAAATATAAAGTACAAGATATATGTGCTTATAATAATGTCACTCTACTTGGGACATCTTCTGGATTATTTTATCAAAAGAATGAGAAAATCATAAAGCATCAACCTTTTAAGTTTTTAAATTCAAGAATAGATGACATCGATTTAAATAAAAAGACAAACACTGTTTATATGGCGTCCCAAGGCGAAGGCGTTATTGTTTACAATGATCATCCTTATAACATTACTAAAGCCAACGGATTAACTAACGATATAATTAGTGAAATCCACATTGAAAACGACTCAACAGTTTGGACTTGTTCTAACACTGGATTAAATAGAATACGTTTTAAACCCAACAAAACTTATAGCATTGCAACTATTACCAAAGCAGACGGCTTATTAAGTAATGACATTAATGATATTGAAATTATTAACGATACGGTTTGGGTCGCAACAAAAAAAGGTCTGTGTTATTTTAATAAAGAGGTTTTGGCTGACAAAGAAGCTTCAAAAGTACTATCCTTAAATCTTAAGAAAGTCACAGCAAATAATAGACCTGTAGACTTTCAAAATTTAAAATTGAAACATAATGAAAATACCATAGACTTTTCACTACAAGCTATTTCCCATAAAAACACAGGTAACTTAAATTATTTATATCGCTTAAAAGAAATTGACACAAATTGGACTACAACCAAAAACAGAAAGATTAGTTTTCCTTCATTATCGCCTGGCAACTATACCTTTCAAGCTAAGGCAAGTGTTTTTAATAATATTAGCGCAAAATTCTTAGAGTATAAATTTAAAATATTACTACCATTTTGGAAAAGTTGGTGGTTTTATATACTATGTTTATTATCTTTTATAGGATTAATATATGCCTTCTTTAAATACCGTTTACTAACCTATAACAAAGAGATTATTCGAGAACTTATTAGACTAACTATAAAAAGGTTAAAACGAAAAGAGCTGTTTTACAATTTTAAATCTAATGGAGAAGAATTTAAAATACCAACGAAAGATATTCATTATATCAAGTCCGATGGTAATTATTTAGATATCGTAACTCATAATAAAACACATACTATACGTTGTAAAATAGGCGATTTTATAGCGACTACACCAGATGCTTTAGAATACTTAAGAATCCATCGTTCTTACATTATAAGAATAGATCAAGTCACCAGTAAAGGAAAGAATTGGGTCGTAATTAACGAAGAAAAAATACCCGTTGGTAGAAGTTACTTAAAGGAATTGATTAATGTTCAGTTTTAACAGCATCCATTCTTAAACAAAAAAGCCTTTAAAACATACGTTTTAAAGGCTATTCATATATTAAAAAAACAGTTTATGCTAATTCTAAAATCTGAGATGCGTGATCTTTAGTTTTTACTTTATCAATAACGTGAGCTACGATCCCATTTTCATCTACTAAAAAGGTTTTACGGTGAATCCCATCGTATTCCTTCCCCATAAACTTTTTGTAACCCCAAACACCAAAAGCGTTAATCACTTCTTTGTCTTCGTCGGCTAATAAAGGAAATGGAAAACTGTATTTGTTTCTAAAGTTCGTTTGGCGTTTTTCAGAATCGGCACTAACACCAAGAATTTCAAAACCTTTGGCTTGTAATTCGGCATAGTTATCGGTTAGGTTACAAGCTTCGGCAGTACAACCTGGTGTGCTTGCTTTTGGGTAAAAGAAAACCACTAATTTCTTGCCTTTATAATCGCTTAAAGATACTTTATTTCCATCTTGATCATTTACTGAAAAATCTGGCACTTTATCACCTTGCTTTAATGTGTTCATAGTTGTAAGTTTGTTTTGAATGTAAATTTACAATTAATGACTAAGCAAGAAAAGGTTAATTTTGTTATAAATACGTTAAATGAATTGTATCCCGAAATACCAATTCCTTTAGACCATAAAGATCCATACACCTTATTAGTTGCCGTGTTATTGTCGGCGCAATGTACCGATGTTCGAGTTAACCAAATTACACCACTACTCTTTGCTAAAGCCGATAATCCTTATGATATGGTGAAGCTTTCGGTGGAAGAAATTAAAGCTATTATTAGCCCTTGCGGATTGAGCCCAATGAAAAGTAAAGGGATTTATGGTTTATCTCAAATTTTAATTGAAAAGCATAACGGAGAAGTGCCAGAAAGTTTTGAATATTTAGAAGAATTACCAGCCGTAGGACACAAAACTGCCAGTGTTGTGATGAGTCAAGCTTTTGGTATTCCTGCATTTCCTGTAGACACTCACATTCACCGTTTAATGTACCGTTGGAATTTAACCAACGGTAAAAACGTACAACAAACCGAAAAAGATGCCAAACGCTTATTCCCTAAAGAAGCTTGGAACGATTTACACTTACAAATTATTTGGTATGGTCGTGAATATTCGCCCGCTCGTGGCTGGAATTTAGACGATGATATTATTACTAAAACCGTTGGAAGAGCAACAGTTTTAAACGATTATGCTAAAGGTAAAATTGTTAATCCTTAGTTTATCTATCAAACTTGATTTTATTAACATTTTTAACTAACTTCGTTTAACATCGGATATAAATCATTAAAACGATTTCATAAAACAATTTTCATGAAAAAATTATATTTAATTTCTATTCTTACACTCATAAATATAAATGTTTTAAGCTCACAAACATAGATTCCTGTCGGAGATTTATCAACTACCGATGTTGGCATACAAGGGTCATATTCCTTAGAATTTGACATAAATAATAACAACAATCCTGTAATTGCTTACTCTTCAAAGATTAATAGTAATAAGCTTAGTGTTGTAGAATATAATTCAAGTTTGAATATTTGGGAAAATATTGGAAATCAAACATTAACTAATGGAGGAGCTAATTATGTTAATATAAAAGTTGCTTTTGATAATTCAATTTATGTTGCTTTTAGTGAAACTAACAACAATGATAAACTAACATTAATGAAATATGATGGTAATTCTTGGTTAACAATTAGTCAAGGGTTATCAATTGGTCGAGCTACCAATATTGACATAGAAATTAATAATAGTGATAATTTATATTTAACATACCAAGATGAAGGACTCGGTAATTCTATAATAGTAAAAATCTACAATACCACAAATAACAATTTCAATACAATTGCCGATGAAAACGAACCTATGTTCAATAATGGTACAAAACCCAAAATCGCAATTGATAACTCAAACAACATTCCATATATAGCATTTATTGGTGAAAATAATAAAGCCAAAGTAATAAACTATGATTCAAATTGGATTCAAATTGGTGACTCTTTTTCTTATATAGATGCTAATAATAATTTTTCAAATATAGTTCAAGATTTAGATATAACATTTTTAGGTAATAACTCTCTTTTCGTAGGAACAAGTCAACATCGAAATGGATTCCAAGAATATAGAAATTACTTTTTTGAAAACTCAGTTTGGAATGAAAACGGAGGAAATATAAGAGGCGGTATTATAAAGACAGCGTCAGATAATCAAGGAAACCCTTTTGTATTTTATATGTTTTTAAGTGGTTTTGATAACAGAGTTGAAGTAGAACGTTATTCAAACAATAATTGGGAACAAGTTGGTGAAGGAAATGATATCATTCCTTTAAGTTCGATGAAATTTGCGAATATTGCACTAGATAATAATAACATTCCATATGTGCTTTATAGTTCATATGGCGACTCTGCAGCTATAAAAAGTCTAAATCAAAACTTAAGTGTTACTGACTTTTATTTGAACAAAATTTCATTATCACCTAACCCTACTTCGGATAAAGTTACTATAAAAAACATAAAAGAGCCCACTACTTATATAATCTACAACTTAATTGGACAAAATATTTTTGAAGGAGAGTTATCTATTGATAATACAATTGATTTTAGTTATTTCAAAAATGGAGTTTATATTTTAAAATTAAAAAACAGCAAAACTTTCAAAATAATTAAAAGATAAAAAAATTCATGGAGTGTTTATATATGAAAATTTCAAACCCACTCATAAAAAAAACGTCCTAAAATTAATTAGGACGTTTTCAAAGTTTAGTTTTGGAATGCTTCAAATTCCATTTTTTTATAATTTATAACACGTAAAGCCTTGGAGTAATTCAAAAGGAAACTCACAGTTTCATTTTTTGGGTTCAATTGTTCTGATTTTGGGGTTTCTTGAGAGTAAATTTTTGCCATATTGTTTTAATTGTTTATTACTTAACGGCAAGAATTTCATTTTATTATATTAATTAGTTAAAATAATATTATGCTTCTCAATTACCTTTCTCATATTAATTAATGCATATCGCATTCTACCTAATGCGGTATTGATACTAACACCTGTACGTTCCGATATTTCTTTAAAGCTCATATCCTTGTACATACGCATAATTAACACCTCTTTTTGATCTTCCGGTAGTTCCTCAATTAAGCGTCTTACGTCACTTTCTACCTGAGATTTAATTAATGCTTTTTCAGCATTTAAAGCGCCATCACCCAATACAGAAAAAATATTAAAATCTCCAGAAATATCAAATTTTGGCATTCTGTTATTCTTTCTAAAATAATCGATCACTAAATTGTGTGAGATACGCATTACCCAAGGTAAAAACTTACCTTCTTCGTTATACTTTCCTTTTTTTAGGGTTTTAATCACTTTAATAAAAGCATCTTGAAAAATGTCTTCAGTAACATCTCTGTCTTTAACTTTAGAATAAATAAAACTGTAAATACGTTGTTTGTGTCTTGTTATTAGTACTTCAAGAGCATACTCCTGCCCATTGATATAATTAGTTACTAAAACTGCGTCGGGAGTTTGAGGATTTCGCATAGGTATCACTTTTTCTAAAATCTAAATACAATTTAGATTGGGGTTATTAATATAAAAAGTAATACTGCTTTATAGGCAAAATAATTTTTTGAATGAATCCAAATATAAAAGAATTCCTATTAGAATAGCAAATATTAACATATAAATTTTGAAAACATTAACATATATTGTGCAATATCTCTCTTTTTAACCGTTCTAAGATGTCTTATATTTGTTACAGAGTTATAACCTATGAGCAAGACCTTAGACCTTTCCAAAGTCAACCCAAAGCAAAACATAATCATTAAAGGTGCTAAACTGCACAACCTAAACAATATAGATGTTGTAATCCCACGAAATAAATTAGTGGTTATTACAGGATTGTCGGGTTCAGGGAAATCAAGTTTGGCTTTCGATACGCTTTATGCCGAAGGACAACGACGCTATGTGGAAAGTTTAAGTAGTTATGCGCGTCAGTTTTTAGGCCGTTTAAATAAACCAAAAGTTGACTACATTAAAGGTATTGCGCCTGCAATTGCTATAGAACAAAAGGTAAACTCTACCAACCCAAGGTCTACGGTTGGAACAACGACTGAGATTTACGACTATCTAAAACTATTGTTTGCGCGTATTGGTAGAACGTATTCGCCAGTATCTGGTAATGAAGTAAAAAAGGATACGGTTACCGATGTTTTAAATGTAGTAAAACAGATTAAAGACGGCGAAAAACTACTCCTTCTCGCTCCTATTCATTTAGAAGAAGGACGAGAATTAAGTGATAAATTGAATGCTTTAAATCAGCAAGGTTATGCACGTGTTTTATATAATGATGAAGTATTCAGAATAGATAAAACCGACCATATTACAAGTACTGAAAACCTATTTTTAGTCGTTGATAGAATTGTCACAAAATCGGAAGAAGATTTTTATAACCGTTTAGCCGATGCCATTCAAACCGCTTTTTACGAAGGAAAAGGCTATTGTTATATCAAGACTTTATCTACAGAAAAAACACAAGAATTTAGTAATAAATTTGAATTAGATGGACTTACGTTTTTAGAACCTAATGTGCATTTATTCAGCTTTAACAATCCTTATGGCGCTTGCCCTAAATGTGAAGGTTATGGCGATGTGATAGGTATAGACGAAGACTTAGTGATTCCAAATACGGCATTATCTATTTTTGAAAATGCTATTTTTCCTTGGCGAGGTGACAGTATGAGTTGGTACCGTGATCAATTAGTAAATAATTCTCACGAATTTGATTTCCCAATTCACAAGCCTTATTTTGAATTAAGTCAAAAACATAAAGACTTAGTTTGGAAAGGAAACGCACATTTTGAAGGTTTAAATTCATTCTTTACAGAATTAGAAGCCAAAGCCTACAAAATCCAAAATCGCGTAATATTATCGCGTTACCGCGGAAAAACCAAATGTAAAGTTTGTGACGGTAAACGTTTACGTAACGAGTCTAATTACATAAAAGTTAGTGGTGCTACATTAACTGATTTAGTTGAAAAACCTATTGATGAATTAGTCATCTTTTTTAATGAATTAAGCTTAAACAAAAACGACCAAAATATTGCCGAACGTTTAATTGTTGAAATAAAAAACAGATTACAATTTTTAACCAATGTTGGCTTAACATATTTAACCTTAAATAGAAAATCCAACACTTTGTCTGGTGGCGAAAGTCAGCGTATAAACTTAGCAACCTCTTTAGGTAGTAGCTTAGTTGGTTCTATGTATATTTTGGATGAACCAAGTATTGGTTTGCATCCAAAAGACAGCGAGCAGTTAATTGACGTTTTAAAAGCACTACGTAATTTAGGAAATACCGTTATTGTGGTAGAACACGATGAGGATATTATGAAGCAAGCCGATGAAATTATTGACATTGGTCCAGAAGCCGGAACTTTAGGTGGAAATGTAGTGGCAACTGGCGATTTTAAAAGCATATTAAAATCGGATTCTTTAACGGCACAATATTTAAATGAAACCCTTAAAATTGAAGTACCTAAAAAACGTCGAAGTTCAAAATATAGTGTCGATGTAATTGGTGCCAAAGAAAACAATTTAAAGAATATAGATGTTTCTTTTCCTTTGGAAATGCTTACCGTTATTACAGGTGTTTCTGGTAGTGGAAAAAGTACTTTAGTTAAAAAGATATTATTTCCTGCTATTCAAAAAGAATTAACTGGTTTTGCCGATAAACCTGGACAATTCACTAAGTTATCAGGAAACTATAAAAACATTCAAAATATAGAATATGTAGACCAAAATCCTATTGGTCGTTCGTCACGTTCTAATCCGGTAACTTACGTAAAAGCTTACGATGATATTCGTGCTTTATTTGCCAAGCAAAAAGTAAGTGACATACGTAATTACCAACCAAAGCATTTTAGTTTTAATGTAGATGGCGGACGTTGTGAAACCTGTAAAGGTGAAGGCGAAGTGACAATTGAAATGCAATTTATGGCAGACGTGCATTTACAATGTGAAACCTGTAAAGGAAAACGTTTTAAAAAGGAAGTTTTAGAAGTCACTTTTGGCGATAAAAATATAGACGACATTTTAAATCTTACTATTGACGATGCAATTGCATTTTTTGATACGAATAGTCAGCTTAAAATAAAAAATAAACTACAACCCTTACAAGATGTTGGTTTAGGATATGTGACTTTGGGTCAAAGCTCTTCTACTCTTTCTGGTGGAGAAGCCCAACGTATTAAATTAGCCACGTTTTTAGGTAAAGGAAGCCGTAAAGAAAACACCTTATTCATTTTTGATGAACCAACTACAGGTTTACACTTTCACGATATTAAAAAACTTTTAAAATCGTTTAATGCTTTAATAGAAAATGGACATTCTATTATTGTGGTAGAGCATAATTTAGATTTAATTAAGTGCGCTGACCATATTATAGATTTAGGTCCAGAAGGTGGAAAAAATGGCGGTTGTTTAGTCGCATCAGGAACACCTGAAGCTATAGTTAAAGTAAAAGCGTCACTTACAGGACACTATTTAAAAGACAAAATAAAGATTTAGTTTGGTAAGTCTTTAATAAAGTGCTTAGACAGAAATTTATAAACCTCACTTTGATTTCTCATATCTCGACCTTGATAACGCCTGCGTTTAATTTTTAAAATAGTGATATGGGTTATATAAATAAAGACTGTTACAATTAGTAAAATTATTAATGGAAATGCGTAAGTCATAATTAGTTATACTGATAAAGTTAATGATTGACTTACAAGTAATTCATTTTTTTGGATTACTTCACAACTTCACCGTTAAACTACTTAAAAAATAGGTCGAAATACATTTCGGAATTCATTAAAAAACTAAAAACACAATACAACTGTTAAAATAAAACAGATTTAGTAAAAAGAGCAAATCTACTTTACCTTTACCTTAGATTTCTTCTGTTTAAACTCACTTATTTGTTTCTACATTTTTTTTGTTGACAATCTAAAAGATAACCATCACGTATTAATTTTATAGCAAAAATTAATAGCACAGATATTGTAATAATTATAAAAATCATAGTTTGAATTAATTAAAAATAGCTGTTAATAGCATATGATTTGGGGTTTAAAAAACACAAGCTCTTAATTTATAAAGAGCTTGCATTTTCAGCTTCAAAATTACTTTTTTTTCTTTTTCAAAACTTAAAACGTTACAAAACAACCTACCATATATTAC
>DAISIZ010000063.1:0-1398 GCA_036821745.1 Aurantibacter sp.
AAACGGACAGGGAATAATGGAAGTAGAAATGAAAAGATAAAAACTACTGCCAACATCTGTATATAAAACATTAACAAACGGTAAATCCAATAAAAAAAGCCTCCATTTTAAATTTAAAATGGAGGCTTTTTTTTTATGCTAACAATGCTCTTAAATAACTATTAAAAACTGCCTACTTTAATACTCCAGGCATTTTACGTTTAAAACGGTTTAATCTTGGAATAGATACATTTTGTATGTAAGGATTTTCAGGATGCAAACGTTCGTAGTTTTGGTGGTAATCTTCGCCTAACCAAAATTTTTGAAAAGGATAAACTTCCGAAGCTATTGTAGCGTTTAACTGTTTGGCTAAAGCTATTTTTTTAGTTTCTATAATTTCTTTTTGTTTCGCGTTTTGGTAAAATATAATACTGCGGTATTGCGAACCTCTATCTGGTCCTTGTCCGTTAACTTGTGTTGGGTTTTGTGACGCATAATACACATCTACTAAAGTCGCAAAACTAACTTCTTTAGGGTTGTAAATGACTTCTACAGCTTCAGCGTGACCAGTTCGTCCTGTATTGCTACCTGCGTAAGTAGGTTTTTTGGTATGTCCGCCAGAATAACCATTATAAACTTCTTTTACGCCTTTAACGCTTTCGTAAACGGCTTCTACACACCAAAAGCAACCGCTGGCAAAGTAGGCTTTGGCTAAACCATTCTCTAAAGGTACTTCAATGGGTTTTGCATTTATAACTTCGGCTTGTTTGCTGTCTCTGTTATTTTGTGCGTTGTTTTGGCAACTAAAACTTATAATCGTTAGTACTGCTAATAAAATCTTTTTCATAGTGTTTTTTTCTTTTCTTATATCTTGTCACTTAGGTCGTATAAAATTAGAAAACCTTAAATGAAGTTGTGATAAAATTGTCTTAAAAGTAGCGCATAAAAAAAAGCCTCTAAACTAAGTTTAAAGGCTTTTGAATATTTGGGACAAAAAAGTGCTTATAGTTTAGCAAACATTTTTGCCATTTTTACTTTTTGTTCTTCAGCTAATTCAGCATCTACTAAAATACGACCAGAATGCTCGTCAGTAATTACTTTTTTACGAGAAGCAATTTCCATTTGTACTTGTGGTGGAATAGTGAAGTAAGAACCTCCAGAAGCACCTCTTTCAATTGGTACAACTGCTAAACCATTTTTTGCATTGTTACGAATACGTTCGTAAGCTTTTACTAAACGGTCTTCTAACTTCGTTTTGTATTCGTTAGACTTTTCTTCTAACGTGTCTTCTTCTTTTTTAGTTTCGTTAAGAATTTCATCTAACTCACTCTTTTTGTGCTTTAAATGCGCTTCTCTATCGCTGTTATGAGATTTAGTTTTCTCAATCACTTCTTTCTTTTGCTCAATTTGAGCTTTGAA
>DAISIZ010000063.1:1408-10660 GCA_036821745.1 Aurantibacter sp.
TAATTCTTTTTTCAGACAATTCAATTTCTAATTCTTGAAATTCAACTTCTTTAGTTAATGAGTCAAACTCACGGTTATTTCTAACGTTTTCTTGTTGCTCAGTATATTTTTTGATTAAGCCTTTAGCTTCTTCAATTAAATTTTTCTTGTCGCTAATTTGCGTGTTTACGTCTTCTAAACTTGTTACAAGCTTATCTAAACGTAATTGTAATCCTGCAACTTCATCTTCTAAGTCACTAACTTCAACTGGTAATTCACCACGAACGCTTTGAATTTCGTCGATTCTTGAATCTATAAGTTGTAAATCGTATAACGCTCTTAAACGTTGCTCTACAGTAGTTTCTTTCTTCTTTGCCATGTTTTAAAAATACTTAACAGGATTTGTGTTTGTCTCTGATAAAATGATGGCAAAATTATGAATTTTTTTCTTAAGAATTGCTACTAATCCATTTTTTGTGTACTGTTCGCTCTCATAATGTCCAATATCGGCTAATAAAATACTGTTTTCTGCCGAAAAGAAGTCGTGGTACTTTAAATCTGCGGTAACAAAAACATCGGCTTTTTTGGCTTTGGCGTTACCAATAGCGAAAGCACCAGAACCACCTAAAACTGCAACGCGTTTTATAGGTTTATTTGTAAATGCCGAATGACGAATTGCTGGCGTTTGCATATGCGCTTTTAGATATTCTAAAAAGGCTTGTTCGGGCAAAGCGGTTTCTAATTCGCCAACCATTCCCATTCCAATGGTTTGGTTGGTGTTTTCAATTGAAACTACTTCGTAAGCCACCGTTTCGTAACTGTGATTTTCGTGTAAGGCTTTTAAAATTGCATCTTCTAAATGTTTTTGAAATATGACAGAAACCTGAGTTTCAGCTTCGGTATGTAATTCGTTTTTATTGCCTTTTGTTGGGTTTGACGCGTCGTTACCTTGGTAAGTACCATTGCCTTCAATATTAAAACTGCAATTGCTGTAGTTTTCTATAGTGCCAGCACCTTCGTTAAATAAAGCCGTTCTTAATGTTTCGGCTTCACTTTTAGGCACGTAAGTGGTTAATTTTTTAAGCGTATTTTTCTGCGGAATTAAAATTTCAGTATTGATTAAATTCAACTGATTACAAATCATTTTATTTACGCCAATAATAGAATTGTCTAAAGCTGTATGAATGGCATAAATTGCAATGTTATTCTGTATGGCTTTTAAAACCGTACGTTCTACATAGGTTTTCCCTGTTAAGGATTTTAAACCTTTAAAAATAATAGGATGAAAACTAAAAATAAAGTTACAGCCTTTAGCAATAGCTTCGTCTACAACGGCTTCAGTGGTGTCTAAAGTGACTAAAATGCCTTTTAAATCTTCGGTTTTATCGCCAACTAAAAGTCCTACGTTATCAAAACCTTCGGCATAATTTAAAGGAACTTCTTGTTCTATAATCGAAATGACATCTGCTATTTGCATAATTCTTCAGTTTAAAAATACAAACACAAATATAAAAGTTTTACTTTCGTTGTATTGCATAAGTTATGATGAAACTCTTAAGATATTTAGCTTTTCCTTTAGTACCGTTTTATTACGCGGTGACTTGGTTTAGAAATAAAGCCTTCGATTTTAATATTCTAAAGTCGAAATCTTACGATTTACCTGTGATTTGTGTCGGTAATTTAAGTGTTGGTGGAACAGGAAAATCGCCAATGGTTAGTTACTTAATTACGTTGTTAAAAGACGATGCTTGCTTAGCCACTTTAAGTCGTGGTTATGGTCGTGACACTAAAGGTTTTGTGCTTGCAGAATCTGGTTTAACGCACAAGGATTTAGGCGATGAAAGTTTTCAGTATTTCCAGAATTTCGGTAATGACATTACAGTAGCCGTTTGCGAAAGCCGACAAGATGGTATTGAAGCTTTGCAAGGTTTAAATAATACGCCAGACGTTATTGTTTTAGATGATGCGTATCAGCATAGAAAAGTAAAAGCTGGATTTCATATTTTACTAAGTACCTACGCTAATTTATTTACCAATGATATCGTTTTGCCTACGGGCGATTTACGTGAGTCGAGAAGCGGTTATAAGCGTGCTAATTGTATTGTGGTCACAAAATGTCCTACGACAATTAGTGATAATGAAAAGCAAGCTGTGATTCGTAAAATAAAGCCATTAGCACATCAACAAGTGTTTTTTAGTCATATTACTTATAGTGCAGTTGTAAAGTCTAAGGATGAAGAACTTCAACTGAATAGTTTACCTAAATTTAGTTTGGTCACAGGTATTGCAAATGCGAAACCGTTAGTGACTTATTTAAACGATTTAAGCTTAGAGTTTAATCATTTAGAATATAGTGATCATTATAATTTTACCGAAAAAGATATTGATGATTTAGCGCAATTGGATTTAATCGTAACTACCGAAAAAGATTATATGCGTTTGCAATTTGAGCCGAAGCTAAGCGGTAAATTGTACTACTTACCAATAGAAGTAGCTATAGATAAGGCTGAAGATTTTAATACAACTGTTAAAGCGTTTGTTATTAATAAACGCGCTTAATTAGAGGTGTTTTTATTTAGATATAGATTAACTTTTATTCCTTTTTCGGTTTTGTATCTTAATTAATCTATCTATACGTCTTTTGTTTTCTTGTTGTAATAATGAGGGATATAAGTTTAAAATAATGTTGACAATCATTAAGGTTAATCCCAATAGGAAACTGTGCGTAAAGCTTTTGTAAAGAGCAACTATTGTTACGAAAACAAATGCGATGAGATGACCAATTTCGGCATATGTCATTTCTTTTCTAATTTCTGAGAGTTCTACAGTTTTATCTTTTAAGTTAATTTTCTGATTAAAAAACTTAAAAAAGGTGTTTTCTACAATCCATTTAAAAGGTTTTAAACCAATTGCTTTGTTTGCTTTTTTGCTGGTAATAAAGTTGAAGTTAGAAAGCTTGCTGTAATAGGTCGTTTTTGAAATAATAATATTTAAGATTAATCCAATTAACCAAGAACCGAAAGTGATTGAAATGGCATAAATGAAATATGAAATCATGAATAATTGGTTGGGGATTAACTAATAATATTCGCTTTAGTTAATTCTGTATATAAAATCTTCTCGAAGACTTCTTGCTTAAACGGTTTAGGAATAATATTGTTGAATCCGCTACTGTCAAATTCATCTTTTTTATCCTTAATGGTTACGGCTGTTAAAGCGAAAACAATTAAGTCTTTATCGAATGTTCTAATTTGCTTTGTGGCTTCGTGACCGCTTATGCCTGGCATATGAATATCCATTAAAACCACATTGTATTTCTTCGTTTTGGCTTCTTCTACACCTAAAGTACCATTATCTACAGAATGCGCTTTTATACCTAATTTAGATAAGGTTTTCTTGGTAATCATTTGATTGATTTTGTTGTCATCTACCACTAAGGCATTCACTTTTGCTAATTCTTCTTTTGGAACATAGGCAAAGTAAGATGTTGTTGTGTTTTTTTCTTCGGCTTCAGCTGCTAGACAAGAAATATCAAAATAGAATTTCGTGCCTTTGTCTAAAATACTTTCTAATTTAATTTCACCACCTAAAATGCCCACTAAACCTTTTACAATAGATAGCCCAAGTCCGGTACCACCATATTCACGGTTAATAGCAATAGATCCTTGAGAGAAACTTTCAAAAATAGATTTTTGTTTTTCATCACTAATTCCAATACCGTTGTCTTCAATTTCAAAACGAAGTGTGTGCTTTTTATCGTTTTGTTGCATTTTAATCACTCTAACCCAAATGTCACCATTTTTAGTAAACTTGATAGAATTACCAATAAGGTTAATTAATATTTGAGAAATTTTTACTTGGTCGACTTTAAAATATTCAGGAAGTGCTTTGTCGTATTCGTAATGAATATTAACACTGTTGTTTATTTGCGAGTTTTTTAATGCCGAAATAATATCTTCAATCTTAGTTTTTAAGTTGAATACGTGATATTCTATTTCAACTTTTTGAGCTTCAATTTTATTAACTTCTAAAATGTCGTTAATGAAGGTTAGTAAGTAATCACCTGAAAATTTCAACGATTTTAAATGCTGAATTTGTTCTTTCTTAGGGTTTTCTTCAATAAGCATATTAGTTAAACCTGTAACTGCGTATAATGGGGTTCGGAGTTCGTGTGTTACCGTAGATAAAAAGTTGGCTTTCGCTTTGGTGGCTTGTACGGCTTTGTCTTTTGCAACTATTAATTCTTTGTTTTTAGAAGATAATTCTGAGTTTGATTTTTTACGAATCGTATTGTTTTTATATAACGAAATGGTAAATAAGGATAGTATGGTAATTAAAGCGATACTTAACATTGTTGTTGCTTTGTTAATCGCTTTGGTATTTTGAAGCTCTTCGAGGTTTTCTATCTTTTCAATTTGGTATTCGGTTTGGTCATTACTTAAAAATTCTAAACGCTTTTTAGTCGATAAGTTGTTGCTCTTCATCGCATTTAAAGAGTCATTAAAACGAATGTGCTTTTTTAAGTAATAGTTTGCCTTTGTTGATTGTTCGTTTAGTTCTTCAATATCACTTATAATAATAAAACTTGTTTTTAAAACTTCAGTAAAGTTGTTTTCTTCAGCAATAACAAAACCTCTGTAGGCGGTTCTTGAACCTTGGCCTAAATCTATTAAACGTGCTTGAATATGGCCTTTGTGAATTAAAGCCGCACTTAGAATATCTAGGTTGTCTTTAGATTTAGCGTTTTTAATACACTTATCAAATTCTTCTAAAGCGAAACTAAATTCATCTTCTTTATAATGTATAATCCCTTTTTTTAGCGTTGCAGTTAATAAGCTTTCAACATTATTAGCATCTTCATAATAATCTTGTGCCATTTTATAATTTTTAATGGCAGAATCAAATTTGTAAACTTTAAGGTAAGTGTCACCTAACCCCATATAACTATCGGCTAATTCACTGGTTTTATTAGTTAGTTCTTGTCTTAATATGGCTTTTTGAAATGATAATTCGGCTTCGTCGTATTCTTCAAGATATAATAAAAGATTACCAATTTTACAATAAACTAAACCTCTGTAACGGTTGTCATTTAAATTTCTTGCAATTTTTAAAGCATCATCTAAATCTTTTCTAGCACCATAATACTGTTTGCTTTCAATATTCTGACGGCTTTTTTCTATTAATTCAACGATTTGTTCTTTACTGTTTTTTGGTTCCGTTTTATCATCAGTTTGTGCTAAAAGCAAATTGCTAAAGCAGATACAAATAATCAATAAAAAGGTTTGTAAAGATTTCATTTTATAAATAATATCTTAAAAGTAACATTAATTTTTTGATTGAAGCAAATGTATAAGGTCTATTATTCTGTTTGAATAGCCAGTTTCATTGTCATACCAACCAATAATCTTAACCATTTTACCAATGACTGAAGTCATTTGAGCATCGAAAATACAAGAGTGTGAATTGCCTACTATATCAATAGAAACAATTGGGTCTGTGGTATATTCTAAAATGTTTTTATATTGGTTTTGCGATGCTTTTTTAAAGGCTTCGTTTATAGTTTCAATTGAAACTTCTTCTTTAACATTAAAAGTAATGTCTGTTAACGAACCGTTGGCAACAGGCACGCGAATACCGCAACCACCAATAACATCGTTTAATTCTGGAAATATTTTTGTTAATGCTTTTGCAGCTCCAGTTGTGGTTGGCACAATAGATTGTCCTGCAGCTCTTGCACGACGTAAATCTCTATGTGGTTGGTCGTGTAAACTTTGATCTGTTGTGTAAGAATGAACCGTTGTAATATACGCTTGATTAATACCACAAAGCTTATTTATGGTTTCAATCATTGGTGCTGCGTTGTTAGTTGTACACGAAGCGTTTGAAATGATTACATCATCTTTTGTGATAATGTTTTCGTTAACACCAATAACAATGGTTTTTATTGAATCTTCAGTAGGAGGAACACTTAAAATAACTTTTTTAGCACCATTTTTTATATGATGATTTAAGGCTTCTTTAGTTTTAAATTTCCCTGTAGATTCAATTACATAATCTGGTTGGTGTGACTGCCAGTTAATTTTTGTAATATCGGCTTCGTTATATAAATTGACTGCAAAATTATTTACAATAATTTGAGATTCATTATGCGAAACCTTAGCATTTATAATACCGTGAATACTGTCGTATTTTAATAAATGGCTTAGCGTTTTTGCATCTGCCAAATCATTAATGGCAACGACTTGAATGTTTTTATGTTCTAAAAGTAATCTAAATACACGTCGCCCAATACGACCAAAACCGTTAATTGCGACTTTTATCATTTAGTTAATGTGTTTTTGTGCTTTGTATGATGAACGTACTAAAGCGCTACTTTCAACGTGTCTAAAACCTAAGCTTAAACCTATTTCTTCGTATTCTTTAAATTCATCTGGTAAGATAAAACGTTTTACTGGTAAATGTTTTTTACTTGGTTGAAGGTATTGTCCAATAGTAACAACATCTACTTGGTTTTTACGTAAATCTTCTAAGGTTTTAATGACTTCTTCACGTTGTTCGCCTAAACCTAACATAATACCAGATTTTGTACGTCTTTGTCCAGAGTTTTTTAAGTAATTAAGCACTTCCATACTTTTGTCGTACTTAGCTTGAATTCTAACTTCACGCGTTAAACGTCTAACGGTTTCGATGTTATGAGACACTACTTCGGGTGCTACATCTATAATTCTATCAATATGTTTTGTAATCCCTTGGAAATCTGGAATAAGGGTTTCCATAGTAGTTTCTGGGTTCATACGTCTAACGGCTTTAACCGTTTCTGCCCACATAATACTTCCCATATCTTTTAAATCATCACGGTCAACACTGGTTAAAACCGCGTGTTTTATACCCATAATTTTAATAGAACGGGCTACTTTTTCAGGTTCGTCCCAATCTACGGTTTCTGGTCTTCCAGTTTTTACACCACAAAATCCACAAGAACGTGTGCAAACGTTACCTAAAATCATAAACGTTGCAGTTCCTTCACCCCAACATTCTCCCATATTTGGGCAGCTTCCAGATGTACAAATGGTATTTAAATTGTACTTGTCTACCAAGCCTCTAAGCTCGGTATATTTCTTTCCTGTTGGTAATTTAACGCGTAACCATTTTGGTTTTGGCTCACGTTTTTTAGGTAAAATGTTAGATGCAGTTGCTTCGTTCATTTAAATAGAATTTTTTACAAAGATACGAAGTATTTGGCTAAAGCAGTGGTTGTAATATCTTATAGATTTTGTAAAATATTTGGCAATCTAAATTAGAATTTTTAATTCCTCTTCTTCTTAAATATTAAATAAAAGATTATGATAACACTTAAACAACTCAATACAATTAATGCGATGGTTAACGTTGCGTTTTTGTCTTCAGCTTTAGTCAGTTTTAATTTTGTTTCCTTAAGTGTTTTGTTGTCTTTAGAATTATCAATTTCAAACTGAATTTTTAAGTTTTTATCAGATTCAATTTTGTCCTTTTTAACGGTGTTGTATTTAAGATTGCTGTATTTTTCGTAATAAACTAAAGCGTTATTTAAGTCTTTAGTTTTTTTGTAGATGTTATGTAAATGAAGATAAGCCTGCTGTTCTAAATCGGTTAAGTTTTCTTTTTTAGAAACCTCAATACTTGCTTTAGCTAACTCAATAGCTTTGGTCGTATTTTTCTGATTGAAATGCAACTTACTTTCTTCTAAATAAGATTCGCTAACACCTTCGTGAATTTCTAATTTAGAAAATGCTTTTCTACTTGAATTAAATAGTGGTAATGCGTTTGTGAAATCTTTTAAACCAGCGTAATTTTCAGCTTTATTTAATTGTATGGTCGCACTAATATATTTGTTTTTAAGTGTTTTGTTTTCTTGTTCGGCTTCAGCTAAAATGTCTAAAGCTTCTTGGTATTTACCAAGCAGTTTTAGTGTATGTGAAATGTTAGATTGTGTAGATGTTATCCCTAATAAGCTCTTTTCTTCTTTATAAATGTAGAGTGCCAAGCGTTCGTATTCTAATCTTTTTTTTAGTTGTGTTTCTTCTGAAAATATTCTGGAAGCAATTAAATAAGATTTAGCGATGTATAATTTACTAATGTCATTTGCAAAAGGTTCTTCTCGAATTTTATTTGCTAACTGTAGTGATTGGGCTTTGTTTCCCATACTAAAGTAAATATCGGCCATAACGGCATAAGAACGCGCTTTTAGATTTGGTGTAATGGATTTAGAGTAAATACATTTTTCTAAATCTTCGAGCGCAAGTTTTGTGTTTTTTAAAATTTGAAAAAAAGAAGCTCTTATTTGTAAATATTCTACATAATTTTTTCTGATTCAAAGTCAGGAATATTGTTTATGCTATTAATAGCGCTATTTATTTGTTCTAAACCTAACTTGTATTCACCAAGGTGATAATTAATTTTTGCATTCGTGAAATAGGTGAAATGCTTATCGGAATCATTAAGATTGCTAACCAATTTTAAAGCATTTTCGGCATATAATTTAGCGCTGTCAATTTTAGATTCTTTAAAGAATTGATTAGCGATTTTTGAAGTGTAATAACTTTTTTCTGATGAGTCCGTACTCTTTTTTAATGCTGTTTTAAGATCGGATAATGTGCTTGTTTTTTGAGCGAAACAAAAAAAGGAATGATTAGAAATCCTAATAGGACAAGAGTTAATCTTTCTTTTTTGAAGTTTTTTTTGCGCATATTTAGCAGTTGTGACTGTTCTATTTATTGAAACAGTTATAGTATCAAATATAGCCCTTATATGTTTATTTAAAAAACGAACTAAATAAAGCGTATTTAAAAAAGAGGTTTGTGTAATTGGAATTGGTAGCTAAAATGTTGTGCGTTAAGCTTCAGTAAAAATCTTAACCTTTAATAATAGTTGCTAATAATTTTTTAGCTCTTAATAATTTCACCTTAATGTTATTAATAGGTTCATTAAGTTCAGTAGCCATTTGTTTGTAGCTGTATTCTTGGAAATAGCGTAATTGTATGACTTGTTGGTAATGCGGTTTTAAACGCTTAATATCACGTAACAATTTCGCTAAGTTTTGTTCGGTAATAATTTGATCTTCAATGGTTGGCGCGTCATCAACTATTTTGTAAGCTTCTTCTCCAGATTGTAAACTTTTCTGCTTTAAAATAGACGATTTTTCTTTACGTAATAAATCGATATGCAGATTTTTAGAAATGGCAATTAACCACGTTTTAAACGTGTATTCTTCTTTGAAAGTTTCAATTCTGTCAA
>DAISIZ010000063.1:10670-11829 GCA_036821745.1 Aurantibacter sp.
AAAAGGTTTTAATCGTAATATCCTCAGCATCATTTTCGTTTTCTAAACGCTTTAGCTGAAAACCATATACATATTCCCAATACGTATCCAATAAAAACGTAAACGCTTTTTGGTCGTTATTCTTGGCTTTAATTATGGCTTCCTTTATTTCCAATGTGCTGGTGTACTTATCTTGTTTGTTATAAATATACTTGATTGAGCAATAATTAAACCAATTTCTAAAAATGGAAGTAAAAATAACACGTCTTTTTCCTTTAGTTTAAATGCCGAAAATCCAAACACCACATATTGAAACAATACACGGAAACCAATAAGCGCGACTACAAACTCCCATTTAAATAGAAAGCTTAATAAAACAATAGCAAGACTATAAAATAAGAATTGTGAGATATAGAATAATCCTAAAGCAAATTGATGTCCTTTTTTGTAGTATTTAGCTGTACTTACGTGTCTGCGTTTTTGTCTAAACCAGTTTTTAAACGATTGTTCTGGTTCCGAAATTGTGAAACTTTTTGGTCTGTAACATAACGCAACGTTGGTTTTGTTTCCAGCTTCGTTAATAAATAAATCGTCGTCACCAGAACGTACTTGCATATGATTTATAAAACCATTCGTGCTAAAAAATGTGCTTTTGGTGTAAGCTAAATTACGTCCAATTCCCATATATGGTGAACCAATTTTAGCATAAGAAAAATATTGAATAGCCGTTAAAAGTGTTTCAAAACGGATGAGTTTATTTAATAGCGAATGTTTCTTTTTAGCATAAGCACCATAACCCAACACAATGGTTTTTTTAGTGTTGAATTGCTTACTCATTTCCGCTAACCATAATTTACTTGCTGGCTCACAATCGGCATCAGTAAATAGTAAGTGTTCGTGTTTTGAGGCTTTGATTCCTAAAGTTAAAGCGTATTTTTTATTACCCCAAAAGGCTTCGTTGTTTTCAACATCAACAATTTTTATGTTTTTGTGTTGTGAAGCAAATTCTTCATAAAGTTCCAAGGTATTATCTATAGAGGCATCATTAATTAAAACGACTTCAAAATTGGGATAGTCTTGATTTAAAATTGAAGGTAAAAAGGTTTTAATATGCTCAGCTTCATTTTTAGCACAAACAATAATTGAAACTGGTGGTTGAAATCCTTCTTTTGATTTAGAT
>DAISIZ010000064.1:0-11638 GCA_036821745.1 Aurantibacter sp.
TCCACCTACGACGATTTAGCAAACCGCTCCTTTCGGCCACTCAGGCACCTCTCCGATTGTATTATGAACTTGCAATATTATTGCGGGTGCAAAGCTAAGATATACTCTCAATTAAACAAAGAAAATCTACACTTTTTTTTGAAAATTATTCTGGATATTCAATTCTTAAATGGTAAATGTTTGCAAGCTTGGCTTTTAGCACTTTTTTAATCGATTGAATTTCTTTAAAAGTAATGTTAGAATTTAAAAATTGTCCGTTTGCCATTTGCTTTTCTATAATAGTTTCTACAAAATGATCAATTTTTGGTGTTGTTGGGTTCTTTAAACTTTTTGAAGCCGCTTCTACACTATCACACATCATTAAAATAGCGGTTTCCTTACTAAAAGGAATTGGTCCAGGATACGTAAAGTCTTCAATATTCACATTTTCATTTTGCTCTTTTTCCTTACTATAAAAATAATAGACGGTACTTGTTCCATGATGTGTGCGAATAAAATCGATTATACGTTCTGGTAATTTGTTCTTTTTAGCGATTTCAATTCCTTTAATGGAATGTCCTATAATAATTTGTGCACTTTCAATTGGCGATAATTCATCATGTGGATTGATACCTGACGATTGATTTTCGGTGAAAAACGTAGGGTTCTTCATTTTTCCGATATCGTGGTACAAAGCTCCTACTCTAACTAACATAGCATTTGCACCAATTTCATTTGCGCAAGCTTCACATAAATTAGCAACATTAAGCGAATGGTGAAACGTTCCTGGAGCTTCATTAGCCATACGTTTTAATAACTTAGAGTTCGTATCCGAAAGCTCTAATAAAGAAACATCAGAAACTAATCCAAATAACTTCTCATAAATGTAAATTATTGGCTGAACAAACAAAGTGGCTAATCCACATAAAACAAATAATACAAAGTTTTCAAAATCTAAGTTTTCTATACTTCCTTCATGAATTACATAAAAAGCAAAATACGCAATGACATAAACCAATGTGATTTGTCCTACAGATATGAATAAGTTAGCACGTTTATAAAGCTCAGAAACGGTTAATATGGTAACAATTCCGGCAATAATCTGCAAGAACATATACTCGTAACTATTTGGTACAATACTACCTAAAATCAGAATGGTAATCACGTGAGTAAATAAACCTAATCTGGCATCGAAGAAAGCTTTTAGAATAATAGGAAGGATCACTATTGGTACTAAATACACATATTTTGAATTGTACTTAATGACCAACGTCGTTAATAAGACAACCACGACTATATTGAAAAAGATAAAAGTAACTTTGGTATTGTTTTCATAAATATCCTTTCGGTATTGTTTCATAAATAGCAATAACATTAACAAGGCTAAAGCAACTAATAATGTATAAGCAAGAACGATCCAATAATAATTATAAGAGGTCCAAACTTGAGATTCATATTGCGATTCTAACGACTTTAAAACATTAAACTTCTCGCCTTCAACTATTTCCCCTTTAGAAATAATTAAGGTTTGTTTTTCTATTAATCCACGAGTTGATGAAATTCTATTTAAAGATTCGTCTAAAACCTTATTAGTTAATGATTCATTAAAACTAATATTTGGCTGTAATGAATTGTAAAAAACTGAAATCACTTTAGCTTCATAAGCTTCTAATTGATGCTGTTTTAAATGATTAACAATCGCAGATTTAATATCTTTTTGCTGAAACAAATAGCTGTATAGCGTTCGCTTTTCTTCAGTGTTATCACTTAATAAAGTAATTTTTGTGTCCTCACTTAAATTTAAATCAACATCTAAAAAACCTATTTTATAAATATCATTTAATAAATTGGAAACTTGAGTCTTTACATTAGTTTGAGCATCGACTAATAATGAATCTGGTAATTGTTCTGAAAATGAACGATTAAAATTAACTTTAACCCTATTAAAAACAGCTTTATCAATATTAAAATAATAGGTTGAATTTGCTTTTAATGCATTTTCTTCTTCTTTTAATTCTTGATCCGATTTTTCAATCGCAAAATTAAACGGTGCATATAAATTCTCTGATTGCCAAGGTTTTCCTTTTTCAAAATCATATTTAAAACGTCCACTTTTAGGAAATAGAGACACAATAAAAACCGTGGTTAAAAGCAGTAAAATGATTTTATATAACTGCGATTGATTTTTATAAAAATTATTAATAAAGTCTAACATAAAATGATATCTATTTCAAAAGTAATAAATATTTACAGCTTGCTTTAGGAAATGGCGAGTTAATACTTTAAGAAGTCCATCAAAAATAGTATTTTCGTAAAAAATCAAAATAAAACATAATATCATGCATAAAGACGTTGTAATTGTATCGGCAGCAAGAACTCCAATAGGAAGTTTTTTAGGCGCATTATCGACAATACCTGCTCCAAAATTAGGAGCTATAGCTATAAAAGGCGCATTAGATAAAATTAATTTAGACCCAAAATTAGTAGAAGAAGTGCTAATGGGTAATGTGGTGCAAGCTGGTACTGGGCAAGCACCTGCTAGACAAGCAGCTATATTTGCCGGTATTCCAGATAACGTTCCTGCAACTACCGTTAATAAAGTATGTGCTTCAGGAATGAAAACAGTAATGCAAGCAGCTCAAAGTATTGCTTTAGGCGATGCAGATGTTATAGTTGCTGGTGGAATGGAAAACATGAGTTCTATTCCTCATTATATGCACGCACGTAACGCTACTAAATTTGGTCCAGCTAAATTAGAAGACGGGATGCAAAAAGATGGTTTAGTTGATGCTTATGCTCAAGAAGCTATGGGTGTATGTGCTGACGCATGTGCTACAGAATATGAATTTTCTCGTGAAGACCAAGATGCATTTGCTATCCAATCTTACAAACGTTCGGCTGCCGCATGGGATGCTGGGAAATTTGATAACGAAGTGGTTCCTGTAGAAGTGCCACAACGTCGTGGTGATGCTATTGTAGTTGATAGAGATCAAGAATTTAGCAATGTTAAAATAGAAAAAATACCTGCATTACGTCCAGCTTTCACAAAAGACGGAACCGTAACTGCGGCCAATGCATCTACTATTAATGATGGTGCAGGTGCGATGGTATTAATGAGTGCTGAAAAAGCGGCTGAATTAGGCTTAAAACCTTTAGCACGTATTAAAAGTTATGCTGATGCTGCACAAGAACCAAAATGGTTTACAACAGCACCTGCTAAAGCTTTACCAAAAGCTTTAGATAAAGCTGGAATTAAAATTGACGATGTAGATTACTTCGAATTTAACGAAGCATTCTCTGTGGTTGGTTTAGCAAATATGAAAATATTAGGTTTAAATGACAGCAATGTGAACGTTAATGGTGGTGCCGTTTCTTTAGGTCACCCATTAGGATGTTCTGGTGTTAGAATCTTAATTACCTTATTAAGCGTATTAGAGCAAAACGATGCTAAAATTGGTGCTGCAGCTATTTGTAATGGTGGTGGTGGTGCTTCGGCAGTTGTTCTTGAACGTTTTTAAAAAAATAGTTTAAAATTTATTTTATTCAACGTATTTTAGTCGCTTAATTGTAAATCACAATTAAGCGACTTTTTTAACTCTAAAATTTAGCAATGCAATACGGAATTTGTCATTTAAGCATTATTCCTTTACGATTAGAACCTACAGATCCCAGCGAATTGGTGTCTCAAATTCTTTATGGAGAGCATTTTAAAGTCTTAGAAGTTAGAAAAAACTGGGTAAGAATCCGTTTAGCATTCGATAAGTATGAAGGCTGGATTGACCACAAACAGTATGTCGATATTGATGAATTACGATATAAAGACTTAGATTCACAATTGCCAATTTTATCTTCTGATTTAGTTGATTTTATTCAAGATGAAAACAGCCAGCTCTACCCTATTTCTTTAGGTGCTACTTTAAACAATAACGATTTTTTAAATAGAACTTTTGAAGGCTTAACTACTACTGGAATAAAGGATAAGTCACAATTAATAGAAACCGCTTTTAATTATCTTAATGCACCTTATTTATGGGGTGGAAAAACGCCTTTTGGTATTGATTGTTCTGGGTTTACACAAATGGTGTACAAACTTAACGGTTACAAATTACTACGTGATGCCTCACAACAAGCCACTCAAGGTGAAGCTTTAAGTTTTATAGAAGAAAGTGAACCTGGAGATTTAGCTTTTTTTGATAATAACGAAGGAAATATTATTCACGTTGGTATTATAATGAAAGACAACTACATAATTCATGCTCACGGTAAAGTACGTATAGATCGTTTAGATCATTCTGGAATTTATAATGCTGAAACCAGACAACATACACACAAATTAAGAGTCATAAAAAAGATTATTTAGTTTTAAATAAGACATAAAAAAAGCCTTCAATTTATAAATTGAAGGCTTTTCTAATATTATAAAATTAAAAACTTAGTTTGAACCTAAAGCATCTATTTTAGATTGAATTTCTTTTGACTTTCCTGTTTCTCCAATAGCACCATAAATATTTTTAAGTTGCGTAAGTAAACCTACATTTTTAGTATTTGGATTTTTTGAAATAAAATCAACTAAAATCTGTGCACCTTCAGAGAATAAACGCTCTTTAGTTGCTTTATATTCGTCATATTTTTTAAAATCTGCTGCACTTGCTCCTAAAGCATTCATTTTTGGTATATATGAGTTACCGTCATTAATTTTTAACGTTGACAAACCTTGAGCTGCATCTGCGTATGAAGGGTCAGACTCTAAAGTTTTCATAAAATAAGTTTTAGCTTCCTCAATTTGATTGTCGTTCATTGCTAATACACCTACATTATAAATTAAATCCGTATTTCCTGGATTTTTTGCAATAGCTTCTTTAAATAATTCAGATGCTTTTTTAGAATCTTTTAATTCTAAATAAATATTAGCTTCAGTAATAATTAAGCTACCATCATTAGGGTTTTGAGCACGTGCTTCTTTTAAAGCAGCTAAAGCCTTATCATTTTCACCTTTATTTTTATACAATAAAGCAATATTCTTAACAATTTCTGGAACTTTAGAACCTGTTTTACGTTCTGTTGGCTTAATATGAGTTCCAATTTTTACGTAAGAATCTCTGGTTGCCTTATCAAAAAGTTCTTCTTTTCCAGTTTCTTTACTAATTGCATAATACTCTAAACCTTCACCAGTATAACCAGTATCCTTTAGCTTTAAGAAATATTCTAAAGCTAAATCATTCTCTTTAGCTTGCATTGCTACTAATGCTGCGTTATATAAGTAAACCCCATCTTTAGATAGTTCAAATAACATATTATAACCTTTCGCTGCAGCTGTATAGTTACCAGAAGTGTATAGTTTATTTGTTTTAGCTAAACTACTTTGCTCAATCATTTTTTTAATTTGACCAACTTCACTTTTATAAGCACCTTCAGCATTATTTAAACTTTTTAAAGCTGCATCAATATCTTGTGGTAAGATTGCGCCATTATTAAAAAGGGCTTTAGCTTTATTTAAATAATATTTAGCCTTCATAGTTTCATCCATAGCTCCTAACATAGGTTCTAATTGAGAAATCATTGCTTTAGCTTCTACAAAATTTTCTTTTTTAACTAATTTTTCGAAAGCCTTAACTTCTTTCTTTTGTGCAAATCCTAAAAGCGATGCGCTTAAAGCCAATGCAACTATAACTTGTTTTTTCATTGTAATTATTTTATTGTTTTAATAAAGATTTATTCCTCTTCAGAATTAGCAATTGTTGTGCCATTTCCTTCTTGTGAGTCTAAATCCTCATTGTTTTCATCATCTTCATCACCTTCTTCACGCATTACTTTTGCAACTGCTGCTATAGAATCTTTTCCTTTTAAGTTAATTAATTTAACACCTTGAGTTGCTCTACCCATTACACGTAAATCTTCTACTGCCATACGTATTGCAATACCAGATTTATTAATAATCATTAAATCATCTGTATCAGTTACGTTTTTAATAGAAACTAATTCACCTGTTTTGTCAGTAACAGAAATGGTCTTAACTCCTTTTCCTCCACGGTTAGTAATACGGTAATCTTCTAAACTAGAACGTTTACCATAACCATTTTCAGAAACCACAAGAATATTACTGTCCATATCATTTACAGCAACCATTCCAATAACTTCATCATTATCGTGGTTTAAAGTAATACCTCTAACTCCAGAAGCACCACGACCCATTGGTCTTGTTTTAGCTTCTTCAAAACGAATCGCTTTACCAGACTTTAAGGCTAACATCACTTGGCTTTCACCAGTAGTTAACTTAGCTTCTAATAACTCATCGCCTTCCTTAATAGTAATACCATTAATACCATTAGTACGTGGACGAGAATACTGTTCTAAAGAGGTCTTTTTAACTTGACCTTTTTTAGTTGCCATAATCACATAATGACTATTAATGTATTCTTCATCTTTAAGATCTTGCGTACAAATAAACGCCATCACTTTATCGTCTTGTTCTATATTAATAAGGTTTTGTATCGCTCTACCTTTAGATGTTTTACTTCCTTCAGGAATTTCATAAACACGTAACCAGAAACATTTTCCTTTTTGCGTAAAGAACAACATATATTGGTGATTAGTACCAACAAATAAATGCTCTAAGAAATCTTGATTTCTTGTAGTAGTTGCTTTTTGACCAACGCCACCTCTATTTTGTGTCTTATATTCAGTTAAAGACGTACGTTTAATATAACCAGCATGAGAAATAGTAATCACTACTTTCTCATTAGGAATCATATCTTCAATACTTAAGCTTCCACCTGCATATTCAATCTGTGAACGACGCTCATCACCATATTTATCTTGAACGACTAATAATTCATCTGTAATGATTTGCATACGACGTTCTTTCTTATCAAGAATATCTTTTAAATCATCAATAGTAAGCATTAACGCATCATACTCATTACGAAGCTTGTCTTGCTCTAAACCAGTTAACTGGCGTAAACGCATTTCTACAATGGCTTTCGCTTGTATTTCAGTTAATTTAAAACGTTCAATTAAGTTTGCACGAGCTTCATCAGCATTGTTAGATGCTCTAATAATTGCAATTACTTCATCAATATTATCTGAAGCAATGATTAAACCTTCTAAAATATGCGCGCGCTCTTCCGCTTTGCGTAATTCATATTTAGTACGTCTTACAACCACATCATGTCTGTGTTCTACAAAATGATGAATTAATTGCTTTAAGTTTAATAATTCTGGTCGCCCATTAACTAAAGCAATATTGTTTACACTAAAAGACGATTGTAAAGCCGTGTACTTAAATAATTTATTTAAAACGATATTTGGTATAGCGTCACGTTTTAAAACGTAAACAATACGCATACCGTTTCTATCAGACTCATCACGAATCGTAGAAATACCTTCTAATTTCTTTTCGTTTACTAAGTCGGCAGTCTTTTTAATCATGTCTGCCTTATTCACTTGGTAAGGAATTTCGGTAACAATGACGCATTCACGACCTTGAACCTCTTCAATAATAGCCTTTGCACGCATTACAATACGTCCACGACCAGTATGAAAAGCATCTTTTACACCATCATAACCATAAATTGTTCCACCTGTTGGAAAATCTGGCGCTTTAATATGTGTAATTAACTCGTCTATTTCAATATCTGGATTGTTAATATATGCAATAGTACCATCGACGACTTCCGTTAAGTTGTGAGGTGGCATATTGGTTGCCATACCTACAGCAATACCAGAAGCACCATTAACTAATAAACCTGGAATACGCGTTGGTAAAACCGTTGGCTCATGTAAAGTATCATCAAAGTTTAATTTGTGGTCTACCGTTTCTTTATCTATGTCGGCTAACATGTCTTCAGAAATCTTACGCATACGGGCTTCCGTATAACGCATTGCTGCAGGACTATCGCCATCTACAGAACCAAAGTTTCCTTGTCCATCTACTAACATATAACGTAAACTCCACTCTTGTGCCATACGCACCATAGTATCGTAAACTGAAGTATCACCGTGTGGGTGATATTTACCTAAAACTTCTCCAACAATTCTTGCAGACTTTTTATGTGCAGAGCTTGCCCTAACACCTAATTCATGCATACCATATAATACACGTCTGTGTACTGGTTTTAAACCGTCACGAACGTCTGGTAATGCACGCGAAACAATAACTGACATTGAATAATCAATGTAAGCTGATTTCATTTCATCTTCTATATTAATTGGAATGAGTTTCTCTCCTTCTGCCATATGATAAAATTTATGTGATTTTTATTGTTACAAAACGTGCTAATATAACCAATTCATTACTGATAGCGCAAGAAAGATTAGGCTTTTTTTAACGTTATTTATTAACAATTTTAGCGACTTTTACAGTTAATAAGTAAACCACTTATATTTTGATGTTATGATATTTTTTTCGTCTATTAGTATTTATCAAATTTCAATCAAGGTATAATTGTTGATTTACTTTGTTTAGAAATGAATTTTTAATGTAGAAAGAACGCAATTTATGGACGATAATTTTTCACCAAGAGTAAAAGACGTCATTGCATACAGTAAAGAAGAAGCCTTAAGATTAGGCCACGATTTTATTGGTACCGAGCATTTAATGTTAGGACTTTTAAGAGACGGCAGTGGTAAAGCCATTAGTATTCTTAACGCTTTAGATATTGACTTAAATCATTTAAGACGTAAAGTCGAAATTTTAAGCCCAGCAAACCCAAATATCACTGTTGGTAATAACGAAAAGAAAAACCTACACTTAACAAGACAAGCCGAACGTGCTTTAAAGACTACTTTTTTAGAAGCAAAATTGTTTCAAAGTACGTCTATTAACACCGCTCACCTATTGTTATGTGTATTAAGAAATGAAAATGATCCAACAACTAAGCTTTTAAACAAGCTAAAAGTGGATTATGATAACACTAAAGAACAATTTAAGCTTATGATATCTAATGACGATGGTTATATAGAACCAAAAGCAGACGCATTCCCGGATGATACGCCAGAAACACCAGAAGGTAATTCTAACGATCCGTTTAATGCACCAGCACAAAAAGGAAATAAAAAATCTAAGACACCGGTTTTAGACAACTTTGGACGTGACTTAACGGCTATGGCCGAAGAAGGAAAATTAGATCCTGTAGTTGGACGTAAAAAAGAAATTGAGCGAGTGTCTCAAATTTTATCACGTCGTAAAAAGAACAACCCATTATTAATTGGAGAACCTGGCGTTGGTAAATCTGCCATTGCCGAAGGTTTAGCCATTATGATTGTTAAACGTAAAGTGTCACGTATTCTTTTTGGAAAACGTGTCGTGACTTTAGATTTAGCCAGCTTAGTAGCAGGAACTAAATACAGAGGTCAGTTTGAAGAACGTATGAAAGCCGTTATGAACGAGCTTGAAAAGAATGACGATGTGATTATTTTTATTGATGAAATTCACACCATTGTTGGTGCTGGTGGCGCTACAGGAAGTTTAGATGCATCTAATATGTTTAAACCTGCCTTGGCAAGAGGTGAAATTCAATGTGTTGGTGCCACTACCTTAGATGAATACAGACAGTACATTGAAAAAGATGGTGCTTTAGAACGTCGTTTTCAAAAAGTAATTGTCGAGCCAACTACGGTAGAACAAACCATTGAAATTTTAAATAATATTAAAATTAAATACGAAGATCATCATAACGTAACGTATACTGATGAAGCTATTGAAGCTTGTGTGAAGTTAACGAACCGTTATATGACCGAACGTTTTTTACCGGACAAAGCTATAGATGCTTTAGATGAAGCTGGATCTCGTGTACACATAACTAATATTGATGTACCAAAGCAAATCATTGAGTTAGAAAAGAAATTGGAAGATGTAAAAGCGCTTAAAAATACAGTTGTTAAAAAGCAAAAGTATGAAGAAGCCGCTCGCCTACGCGATGATGAAAAACGTTTAGAAAAGGAATTAGCAGTTGCTCAAGAAAAATGGGAAGAGGAAACGAAACAGAACCGTATTGTAGTCAATGAAAGCAATGTTGAAGATGTGATTTCTATGATGACTGGTGTGCCTGTAAATCGTATTGCACAAACGGAAAGCAATAAGTTAGCAGAATTACCACAATTAATTGGTAATAAAGTGATTGGACAACAAGAAGCCGTTGAAAAGGTAGTTAAAGCCATTCAACGTAATCGTGCTGGACTTAAAGATCCTAACAAACCAATTGGGTCATTTATCTTTTTAGGACAAACTGGTGTTGGTAAAACACAGTTAGCAAAAGTCTTATCTAAAGAATTATTTGATAGTGAAGAAGCGATGATTCGTATTGATATGAGTGAATATATGGAGAAATTCGCCATTTCACGTTTAGTTGGTGCGCCTCCAGGATACGTAGGTTATGAAGAAGGTGGACAATTAACAGAAAAAGTGCGTCGTAAGCCTTATTCTGTGGTTCTTTTAGATGAAATTGAAAAAGCGCATCCTGATGTATTCAATATGTTATTACAAGTGTTAGATGATGGTTTCTTAACAGATTCTTTAGGTCGAAAAATTGACTTCAGAAATACCATTATCATTATGACGTCTAACATTGGAGCACGTAAATTAAAAGATTTTGGAACAGGAATTGGTTTTGGAACATCATCACAAAAATCTCAAGAAGATGCTAATGCTCGTGGCGTGATACAAAATGCACTTAAAAAGTCGTTTGCTCCTGAGTTTTTAAATCGTATTGATGATGTTGTAGTCTTTAACCCATTAGAGCGCGAAGACATTAACAAAATTATTGATATAGAATTAGCGAAGCTTTACAAACGTATTGATGATTTAGGTTATAACATTGAATTAACCGATAAAGCTAAAGATTATATTGCTACCAAAGGATTTGATAAAGAGTATGGTGCAAGACCTTTAAAGCGTGCGATTCAGAAATATGTTGAAGATGCTTTAGCTGAAGAAATTATTACCTCTAAAATTCATGAAGGCGATAAAATTATTTTAGACCTAAATGAAACTACCGATGAAATTAAAATCACCATTGAAAAAGGTGAAAAATCGGAAGAATCTAAAGAGTAATTCTATTGATAAATAATTATTAAAAAACCATCAAGATTTATATTTTGATGGTTTTTTATTTTATAATATAAAGTTTAAGGAAATAAATTGGCGTTATAACTGAACTAACAACCTTAACCTAATATTATTATGAGAACTACACTTACTTCAGTTTTAATTTTAATTTTTTCATCAAATCTATTTGCTCACACTTGTAATACAAACACTGTTAAATGCACAATAGACAATACAACTGTAGAGTTTTGTGTCACCGCAAGTATGTACATAAATGGCTCACTATTCGATTTTGAAAAACAAGGAGCAATTGGCTCTTATTATTCTGAATTAATAAATATGAACAATACCTGTTATTTCTCTGGGTACATATCTGATTTCGAAAAAAAATATAAAAAAGACCACAAAAATAAAATTTCTAATTTCTTAAAAACTCTAAGTAAAGTTAATCTGAAGAATGAAGTTTCTCAATGCACAGTTTCTGCCAAAATAAAAGAACTCTTAAATGAAAAAAACTCAAATATTTCATACGAATATTTAGTAGCTTCATATTTAGCAAAACATCAAGAAGAAGAGCAAGAATTAAGAATAGAAACACAGTGTAACACAATTTAC
>DAISIZ010000065.1:0-2884 GCA_036821745.1 Aurantibacter sp.
TTTTACGTGTCTTAAAACCAGGCGGAACTTTTGTTATTTTAGAAACATCGGTTCCTACCAAAACACCTTACAAACAAGGTTATGCGTTTCACTCTAAAGTGATTTTACCTTTAGTAGGAAAGTTATTTTCTAAAGACAAAACAGCCTATACTTACTTAAGTGATTCTGCAAATGTTTTTCCTTATGGTGAGAAGTTAAACAATATTTTACGAAAAGTTGGGTTTATAAGTGTTGAAGATTTACCACAAACATTTGGTGTGGCTACAATTTATAAAGCTTCAAAATAATTATGAGTAAAGTTGTTTATCTTATTTTCGCCCTTGCATTTTCTGTGTCTGCAAATGCACAATTATTCACTAAAGAAAGTGTACTAAACCACCAATCGGTTGATAAAAAACAATTGAGTTGGGGTTACTACTTAGGGTTTAATAATTTAGATTTTAAATTTGATTACAACACACTTTCTAAAGATATTAGAACTGAACCAGGTACTGGATTTAATGTTGGACTAATTGGAAACTTACGTGTTAACGACTATATAGATTTACGCTTAGAACCCGGTTTAGTTATTAACACACGTAACATCTTTTTTGACGAAAGTTATTTTAGCAGTATTCCTGAGGAAGACCTAAAAAAATCTGACTTTACACGTGAACTAAAATCTACATACCTTTATTTCCCTTTACTAGTTAAGTTTTCTACAAAACGTATTAACAACTTTAAACCTTTTGTGCTTGCTGGTGTTAGTACTGCTTTAAACTTATCTAGTAATCAAGACAACCCAGAAGACAATAGTAATGGTGTTTTTAGAATGACAAAAAGCAATCAGTTTTACGAAGTAGGTTTTGGTATAGACTTCTATTTATTCTTCTTTAAGTTTACGCCTTCCATACGCGGTGTTTTTGCATTAAACAATGAAGTTGTTAGAGACAATGATCCAAACAGTCCTTGGACGAGTAATATTAGTAGTATGAAAACCCGTGGTATGTTTATTAATTTTACATTTCAATAACCTAATATATTTATTTAATAGAATAATATGAAACTAAAAATCCCTTATAACCCCTTTTTATTTGTTGGTCTATCATAGGTGTATGCACATTATCTTATGGTTTTATTAGTGAACTTAATACACCGATTGAATTTAGTTTTACAAGAGGAAAAATCACACAATTACTTTTTCTAATAAGCTTCATATTGTATGGTGTTAATTTTTTAAGAAGAAAACAAGCTTTGAAATAATTGTTTTAAGTAATCCTATAATGACAACGTTTTATAATTACTTAACAACTTTCTAAACCAAACGCGCTTTCTTTTAATTATCCCCAAAACTTCAACAACGTAATCACTAATACCAGACTTAAAAATACTGGCCAATATGTTGTTTTTACAAAAAGATTATCTTTATAATCGAAAAACGAACTACCTTGCTTTGGGTAATTAATTAAGTTGAAGGTTGAGATAATAATCATAAAATAAGTCACAAAATAGAAACTCTCCATATAGATTAAATCGGCCGTTTCTATATTTTTTCTTAAATCTATATGAGAGAAAATCAACACAAAAAAGAACGCTGCCATTCCTTATACCACATTAGTATCGGCAAATTTATTATTGGTTTTTGTAGTTGAAAAAATCATAATATAAATCAACACTAAAGTCACAAAAATTGGAATTAGATAAGTTATAAACGATGTGATTAATACACGACGTAATTGTATATTAAATTGTAATTCCGGTAAGGTTTGCGCTACCATTTGATTGCTCTCACCATAATTTGTGGTATAATTCACATAATTATAATCAAAATACGTTTCTATAATATCACTTCCTGTAAATTTAATGTGTGGACTTAAACCACTCTTTTTTGATGACGCTACGTTTTGATAACTCAATAAATCGGGCACAAATAACAAACCATCGCTTGTTCTTAACGGCTGAATTTCAAGATTAACATCTTGCTTATCAAATGGAAAACTACTGTAATCAAAATTTAGTTTTACGGTTGTTCTAAAGGTATAATTAATAAGTACGGAGTTTTGAGTTTCTTCTCTAAAACGCTCTTCAATATATAAAGCCTCTGCAAATGGTGATACTTGAGGCAGTTTAAAACCAACCTCTACTTCATCTAATAAATTCTTAGGATATTTTTGCCAAACAGTTCCGCCGATATTTACATTATAAGAATTTTCAAAATCGACTTGCTCTATATAAATTCCAGTTGGAATGGTTTTTAATTGTACACCTCTATTTTTGGCTTTGTAACGTTCATCATTTTCAATACTATTTAGCGCGGTTTGCGATGTAATTGGTGGCGATGTTTTTCCAATATCAATATACTTATTACTGTATTCTAAAAAGCTCACAAAACAGATATTAAAAATAAGTAAACACGTGGCAACAACACTTAAATACCAAATTTCTCTTCTTGATAAATAATCACGATTATAAAACAAAACTAATACCGCCAAAAACAATAAACTTGCACCTAAGGCAATCAAAATATTTTTCTGCTTTAAGCCTATAACTGGCCCTAATAAATCGTCTTCATAAAACAGTACACCAATAGTCCAATTAGCGTGTTTTACCTTATCAACAACCAATAAAGTTTTCTGATTTCTCGCTTCACTTTCAAACTAATAATTTGGTTGTGGCGTGTTGTTTATAATATCATTATAAGCTTCACTTAAACCTTTTTCGGTTTCTGTAATTTGCAATTCTTTTAAGTTGGCAACACCAATATAATCGGTTATAGGATGCGATAAAACATTATGAGCTTTGGAGGCTACAAAACCATAGCCTGTTTTCCCTAAACTTAATCCGTGAATAAAATCGTTAAACTTACCACGCCTTTAAAATTCCCATTTACATCTTTTAAGGCGAT
>DAISIZ010000065.1:2984-11560 GCA_036821745.1 Aurantibacter sp.
AAATCGTTAAACTTACCACGCCTTTAAAATTCCCATTTACATCTTTTAAGGCGATACTATAATCGGACACCAAGGCTTGTGCACCTTGTCCGTAATAAGGTTCGGTCCACGCATTATTTTGATTTCTTAGCGATGTGTACCAACGCGTCGTTGTTTTGGAAGTATCTGTATAATCATATAACTCGCCTAATTGTAATATTTTATTCTGATTCTTATCAAAATATGGCGCATACAAATGGACATCATCTTTAAAAGCTTTAGGCTCGTAAGCCACAGTAACACCTAATAACGATGGTAACGCATTAGATTCTGTTATAATTAAAGCTTCTAATGCTTCTTCTGTGTAGGTATTGGTTTGAAGTTTTTTGGCAAGTGCCTCACCTTGATTAACCACATCTTGTAATACGTGCTCTACTTCGGCTTTAAGCTGTAAAGAAATAGCCCCTTAGTTAATAAGGTGTTGTTTCTATTCGTTTTAACCTGAACAACCGTATAGATTTGGTAGCCTAAAAATAAGGTTAACAGTAAAATTACAATTCGGTCTATTGTTTTAAACATCGCAAAAGATTGATGCTTAAAATTAGTAAAAATATGTGTAGAAAAACATTTTCAGGTAAGAATCAATACTTATAAAATCTATGCTCTATGAAACTCACTTAATAAAATAGCCGTTGCGGTGGCAACATTTAAACTTTCGGTAGCTTGTAAATCACCAAATCTTGGAATGGCTATTTTTTTAGTCACTAAAGCTTCAATGTTTTTTGAAATTCCATTGGCTTCATTCCCCATAACTAAAACACCTTCTTTGGGCAAAGATGCGCTATAGACATTATCGCCATCCATAAAAGTCCCAAACACTGGACCTTTAGTTTGTTTTAAATACGCTTCTAAATCAGTATAAGTAATTGTAACTCGTGTTAAAGAACCCATTGTAGACTGCACCACTTTTGGGTTAAAACAATCTACGGTGTTTGTACTACATACCAATTGTTTCACACCAAACCAATCGCATAATCTAATAATAGTTCCTAAATTCCCTGGATCATTTACTTCATCTAAAGCAACTACTAAACCTTCAACATTTAAATTTGTTTCAGGGTTATCTATTTTAAAAACGGCTAAAGCAGTATTTGGATTACTTAAAAAGCTAATTTTCTTTAAGTCTTTCTCACTAATTATTGTTTCTTCGGCTTCTGCTAAACCAAAAGACTCAGTCGTATATAGTTGTTGTAATTGAAAAGACGATTTTAAAAATTCACGAATTACTTTAAGTCCTTCAACCACAAACAAACCATCTTGTGTACGATACTTTTTTTGCTTTAATCGCGTTATTAGTTTTATGTCGTTTTTAGAAAGCATTCCTTGATTTTTTTATAAAGAAAAGAAAAAACCTGAAGCCTAAAAAGTGGAATTCACTAAAAACTAAAATTAGCCAAAATATTATGTGTATTTTTGGCGTGTAAAAGCTTAATAAAAATCTCAAACTTTTATATTGAAACCTTCGTTTAAAACATACTTATACACAACTATTTTAGTTTGTATATGTTCTTGCAATTCCTTAAAAAGAGTTGACAAACAAGAGCATCTACTAGAAAAAGCGACGATTAAAGTTAATGACAAAGTCAATCAAACGGAAGTTTTAAACAACCTTATATACCAAAAGCCAAATCGGAAATTGGCACTTATACCATTACGTTTACATATCTATAATTTAGCAAGACCAAACTTAGATTCAATATTAAACGAGCGCATTTACAATGACCCAAAACGTTTAAAACAAAAAACGGCACTTTATTCTAGAAAGCAAGTTGACAAATCCGTACTCTCTAAACTTAATTTTAATAAATGGTTAAAAAAAACAGGAGAAGCACCAGTAATTGTTGACGATTCTTTGACAAAAAAAACACTAGAACGTCTAGAAAGCTATTATTGGAATAATGGTTGGTTTAACGTCACTACAAGTTCAGAAACAAAAAGAGACAGTCAGCAATTAGCCAAAGTAACTTACAAAGTCACAACCAATAAACCATTTATAATTGATACACTTTCTACTAATATAAAATCGCCTGTAATTGATAGTTTATACAAATTAGACAAGTCAAATTCTTTCTTAAAAAAAGGCGAACAATACAGGAGCAACAACACTCAATATGAGAAAAAACGAATTACTAACTACATGCGTAATCATGGTGTTTTTCATTTTTCTCAAGACTATTTTTATTTTGAAATGGATACCATTAACACCAGTAGTAAAATAAATATAGAAGTTCAAATTGCCGACCGTAACATTCGAGTTAACGACTCTTTAAAAACCAAACCCTTTAATATTTACAAAATTAAAGACGTTAATATTTTCACCAATAATTCATTCGAAAACAGAAACGAGAGCTACACGGACACTACAGTATACGACGGCTACAATATATACAGTAAAGGTAAGTTACGCTACAAACCTAAAGCTTTAACCAATCCAATATTTATTAAACCAAATGCTATTTTTAGAGATCAAGATAGACCGCTTACTTCTCGCCAAATAAGTAACTTAAAAACGTTTCAGTATCCTAGAATAGAGTACATAGAAAACCCAGACACCACACTTACCACTAATATTTACTTAAATCCATTTAAACGATTTTCTTTAGGTTTTAGTGCCGAAGCAACACAAAGTAACATACAAACTCTAGGTTTAGCACTTAACCCTAGTATTACTATGCGAAATGTTTTTCGTGGTGCCGAAACACTAGAACTTTCTGGTTTTGGTTCTATTGGCGCATCAAAAGATGCAGGAAATAACGAAGATCGCTTTTTTGACATTAATGAAATTGGAGTAAATTTAAGGTTAAATATCCCTCGATTTTTATTTCCTTTTGCTGCCGAAAAAATCATCCCTAAAGAGATGTTTCCTCTAACTAAAATTAGTCTTTCTGGATCAAGTCAGACTAACATCGGTTTGGATAAACAAACCGTAAACGGGACATTTAATTACACTTGGAACCCTAACAAAACAGTTACTAATCGTGTCGATTTATTTAATATACAATACATTAAAAACTTAAACACCTCTAATTACTTTAATGTATATAGTAACTCCTTTAATGTTTTAAACCAGTTAGCCAGAAATTACAATTACATTCCTTCTGATGGTGAATTAGAGAAACCACAAGAGGCAGACCAATTTTTAAATAGTGTTATCACGGGAAACACACCTGTAAGCACAAATGACTTTTCAACTATAAATAACATTAACGAAAGAAAAGAACGCTTAACAGAAGACAACCTAATTATTGCTTCAAATTTCAATTATATTAAAGACAAAAGAGAAAGCTTATTTGACAATAACTTCTCAATTTTTAAACTAAAAGTAGAAGCCGCAGGAAACCTATTAACACCAATTGCTAAATCGGCTAATTTTAGTAAAAATAAAAATGGAAACTACAAGTTATTTGGCGTCGCATTTTCGCAATACATTAAAACAGAATTAGATTACATTAAATATTGGGATTTAGGTGCTAAAAACGTTTTTGCAATTAGAAGTTTTATAGGAATTGCTGTTCCATTAGGGAATTCTTCTAACATTCCGTTTTCTAAAAGTTTCTTTGCTGGTGGCTCTAACGACAACCGTGCATGGAGCGCCTATAGCTTAGGACCAGGAAGCTTAACTACAAATAACGAATTTAACGAAGCCAACTTAAAAATAGCTTTAAGTGCCGAGCAGCGTTTTAATATTCTTGGACCAGTTAGTGGTGCCTTATTTATAGACGTAGGAAACATCTGGAATGTATTGGATGACGTAGACCAAGATGAAGCTAAATTCAGAAATTTTGGAGATTTAAAAAACATAGCCATTGGTTCAGGTTTTGGTTTGCGCTACGATTTTAATTTCTTTGTTTTAAGACTAGACACAGGTTTTAAAACTTACGATCCATCTTATCAAGATAAAAACCGATGGTTTAACGACTACAATTTTTCTAATGCCGTTTATAACATTGGTATAAACTACCCTTTTTAAGCTCTTCATTTTTTATCATTTTATTAAAAATTGATTACATTTGAAGCCAAATTTAAAACATAAAATAATGTCTCATAATATTAAGCCTGGAGTTGCAACAGGAAGAGAAGTTCAAGAAATTTTTAAATTAGCTAAGCAAAAAGGCTTTGCTTTACCAGCAGTAAACGTTGTAGGATCTAGTTCTGTAAACGGAGTTTTAGAAACTGCTGCTAAATTAAATTCGCCAGTAATCATTCAGTTTTCTAATGGTGGTGGAGTTTACAATGCAGGAAAAGGATTAAGTAACGAAAACCATAAAGCAGCTATTGCAGGTTGTGTTGCAGGAGCAAAACACGTGCATACCTTAGCCGAAGCTTATGGTGTACCAGTTATTTTACATACCGATCACGCAGCCAAAAAATTATTACCTTGGATTGACGGATTATTAGACGCTAGTGAGCAGTTTTATAAAGAAACTGGAAAATCACTTTATAGCTCACACATGATTGATTTAAGTGAAGAACCACTTAAAGAAAACATCGAAACATGTAAAAAATATTTAGAGCGTATGTCTAAAATAGGCATGACTTTAGAAATTGAATTAGGAATTACTGGTGGTGAAGAAGATGGTGTAGACAATAGCGATGTAGACGAATCTAAATTATACACACAACCAGAAGAAGTAGCTTACGCTTACGAAGAATTAAGCAAAGTAAGTGACCAATTCACAATTGCAGCAGCATTTGGTAACGTTCATGGGGTTTACAAACCAGGAAACGTAAAATTAACGCCAAAAATTCTTAAAAACTCTCAAGAGTTTATCTCAGAAAAATATAACGTACCGCATAATCATATTGACTTCGTTTTTCACGGTGGATCAGGTTCTACTTTAGAAGAAATTAGAGAAGCAATTGGTTATGGTGTCATTAAAATGAACATTGATACCGATATGCAATATGCATTTACAGAAGGTGTTCGTGATTATATTTTAGAGAAAAAAGACTATATCCAATCGCAAATTGGTAACCCAGAAGGCGAAGAATTACCTAACAAAAAATACTACGATCCACGTAAATGGTTACGTGAAGGTGAGTTAACTTTTGTGAAGCGTTTAGAGCAGTCTTTTAAAGATTTAAACAACGTAAATACGTTATAAAATAATTTGGGCGTTCCTACAAAATTAAAAAAGCTTAATTTTGTAGTCAGGCTTTCGGTAGTCGCTTCCCGATAAAAATCGGGAGAGCTTCAACAATACCTCAATCCTTAACGCAGTAAAAAAACAACACTAGGTTACCACTAGTAACTTAGCGTTTAAAATAATATATTATGACTTGGTTTAAAAGAACAAATAAAGGAATACAAACCTCTACCGAGGAAAAAAAAGACACACCAAAAGGGCTTTGGTACAAATCACCTACAGGTAAAATTGTAGACACTAAAGAACTAGAACAAAACTTTTACGTAAGTCCAGAAGATGGATACCACGTAAGAATTGGTAGTAAAGAATACTTCGAGATTTTATTTGACAATAATGAATTTAAAGAGTTAGACGAAGATTTAACATCTAAAGATCCATTAAAATTTGAAGACACTAAAAAATATCCAGACCGTTTAAAAGCTGCACAAGCAAAAACAAACCTTAAAGATGCCGTACGTACAGCCGTAGGAAAATCTAAAGGAAAAGATATTGTAGTTGCTGCTATGGACTTCTCTTTTATTGGAGGTTCTATGGGATCTGTAGTAGGAGAAAAAATTGCAAGAGCTGCCAATTACTCATTACAAAACAAAGTACCATTTATGATTATCTCGAAATCTGGTGGTGCTCGTATGATGGAAGCGGCAATTTCTTTAATGCAATTAGCTAAAACAAGTGCTAAATTAGCACAGTTAGCAGACAACCAAATTCCTTACATTTCATTATGTACCGATCCTACAACAGGAGGAACAACTGCATCTTTTGCTATGTTAGGAGATATTAATATTGCAGAACCTGGTGCTTTAATTGGTTTTGCTGGTCCACGTGTTGTACGTGATACAACTGGACAAGAATTACCAGAAGGTTTCCAAACCAGTGAGTTTTTATTAGAACACGGTTTCTTAGACTTCATTACAGTACGTAAAGAATTAAAAGATAACGTTAACAAATACATCGATTTAATTTCTAATCAGCCTATAAGAGCTTAATAGATTTTTAATCCCACACTTTAAAACCTCACATATTACACTTGTGAGGTTTTATTGTTTTAAGCAACCTCTTGATGAAAAATTCTGAAAGTATTAAAATAGAAGCTAATAAAACAATGCTATTACTTATGTTAACAGGAAGTATTGGCTTTGTTACAATTGGTATCTGGATACTTTCAAATACAATTTTAAACAAACAATTAGAAACATCTTTATTACTTTATTTTTTTGGAACTATCTGCATCATTTTTTTTGGTATAATTTCAATATCAATAAGCAACAAATTGCTTTCAAATAAAAATGGAATTCTTATCGACAAAGATGGAATACATGATTTTTCAAGTGGTGTTTCAGCTGGATTAATTTTATGGGAAGACATTTTAGGCTATACTATTCAAGGAGTCGCAAAAGAATCTTTTTTATTTATAAAGGTTAAAAACCCAGAATTCTATATTAATAGAAAGAGCAACTTCATTTCAAGAATTGCAATGAAAGCTAATCACAAATTCTATAAAACACCGATTCACATCCCAGCCAGAACTATAAAATGTGATTTAATAGAATTAAAAAAATATATTGATCATTATTATATTTCTTACAAGAATAAGAGATATTAGTTTATTATTAACTGAAAAGGATTATATTTGCAGCTTGAAAGAAAAACTTTCATGTACATAACAATCATTTAAATAATATTAGCATGTATTTATCAAAAGAAGCTAAAGCTGAGATTTTCGCTAAACACGGAGAGAAAGCAACAAACACTGGTTCTGCAGAAGGACAAATTGCATTATTCACTTACAGAATTAATCACTTAACTGAGCACTTAAAGAAAAATCATAAAGATTATAACACAGAGCGTTCATTAGTTAAGCTTGTAGGTAAGCGTCGTTCTTTATTAGACTACTTAACAAAGAAAGATATCTTAAGATATCGTGCAATTGTTAAAGAATTAGGTTTAAGAAAATAATACTAAAAGAGGCTTTACGCCTCTTTTTTTATTTTGTTATCTTAGCGTTAGGGATTAAAACGGCATCCTTTTTTTGCTGCCATAAATGGCAAAAAAAATATAGTGTAAAGCCCGGCTCCCAATAGCTATTGGGAGAAACGCCCAAAATAAACAACTCAATCGGAAGAGTTAAAAAATCGAAAAAAAAAGACAGATTCTGAACAGATTTCAGAATGCATAGTTTTTCATTGGTCATCGTCTCTAACTAAGACACACAACAACTACAACTGCACTACATTTATTTGGGTGCGCAACAACAACACAACGACCATTGTTTAATTAGAATTAAAAACACTTTTATGATTCCAAAAGTATTTAAAGAGGTCATAGACCTTGGTGATGGAAGAGAAATTTCTATCGAAACGGGAAAATTAGCAAAACAAGCCCACGGATCTGTCGTTGTACAGTCTGGAAAATGTATGATGCTTTGTACTGTAGTTTCTAACTACAAACAAGCTGATGTGGACTTTTTACCTTTAACGGTAGATTACCGCGAAAAATTTGCTGCTGCTGGACGTTATCCAGGAGGATTCTTTAAAAGAGAAGCAAGACCAAGCGACGGTGAAGTTTTAACGATGCGTTTAGTAGACCGCGTTTTACGTCCGTTATTCCCAAAAGATTACCATGCAGAAACTCAGGTAATGATTCAGTTAATGTCTCACGACGAAAATGTGATGCCAGATGCTATGGCTGGATTAGCAGCTTCGGCAGCAATACAGTTATCTGACTTCCCTTTTGAGTGCCCAATCTCTGAAGCAAGAGTTGGACGTATTAACGGTGAGTTTGTAATTAACCCAACTAGAGCGCAATTAGCAGAGTCTGACATCGATATGATGATTGGAGCTTCGGCTGATTCTGTGATGATGGTTGAAGGTGAAATGGATGAGATTTCGGAGGAAGAAATGGCTGATGCTATTAAGTTTGCTCACGAAGCTATTAAAGTACAATGTGCTGCTCAAGTAAAATTAGCAGAAGCTTTTGGTAAAAAAGAAACACGTGAGTACGCTCCAGAACGCGAAGATGCTGACTTAGCTAAAAAGATTAACGATTTAGCTTACGATAAAGTTTACGCAATTGCTAAAAACGGTTCTTCTAAAAAAGAACGTGGTGCTGCATTTGCTGAAATTAAAGAAGCAGTTAAAGCAACGTTTACTGAAGAAGAATTAGAAGATTACGGAGATTTAGTGTCTAAATATTACGCTAAAGCAGAAAAATCGGCTATTAGAAACTTAACTTTAGATGAAGGTTTACGTTTAGACGGACGTCAAACTACTGAAATTAGACCAATCTGGTGTGAGGTAGATTATTTACCATCTACACACGGATCGTCGGTATTTACGCGTGGGGAAACTCAAGCTTTAGCAACAGTAACTTTAGGAACGTCTAGAGATGCGA
>DAISIZ010000066.1:0-11540 GCA_036821745.1 Aurantibacter sp.
TCGTTATCCCGTAAAGATAACTTATTTAAAGCAGTATCTAAAGGGCTTTTTATTTCACAAGTCTTTCAAATTTTGGTTTTAGAAAATGGTGAAATTTCTTAAAGAGGTAATTACTATTGATTAATAGTGTTAATAGCCTAACAAGGTCGTTGTTTTGATGTTTTTAGTATAGCATCATTCCAATAATATCCCAATTTTCATCCTCAGTGATTCTATAATCAAAGTTAAAAACGCTATTATTATCTGTTTTCAGTTCATTGAGTTTATGAGTTGTACTTTCTATATCGTCCACATAAATTTGAACTTTAAATCCTTTTTTTGTGGTTTTAATATAAAGAAATAGGGCAGTACATATTCCAGAAAACTGTTCTATAAAATAATTTTCAATGAATTCAAAGTCTAATTTTGTGTTTCCAATTTTAGCTAATTTGAAATGCATTTTAAACCGATTAAGTTTTTCTTTTTTCTTATCCTTTCTGCCTAATTTAAGTTGTATTTCAACACAATAATTACAGAATGTTCTGTAATTATAGTTGGCATAAGCTATATTAACCCAACCCAAAGCTGTTTTGTTTGTGCTCCTTAGTGTGTAAATAGCAATCTCTCTTTTTGGATGAATTTTAGAAACATCTTTTTTAATTTCTTCCCAATTCATTTTTAGGTTTTAATGGTGAATAACAATAACTAAAACGAAGTTAGGTGAAAAATAGGATTAAGTCATGGTCAGGTTTTTATCAATACTCTAAACTAAAGACTTAAGTGAAAAGTCTAAGCGTAAAAGAAAATTAAAAAAGAAAAAGGCGTTTCAATTAAGAAACGCCTTTATTGTGGAAATATAACTATTGAGTTTTGCCTTAAGGTCTTAATACTCTGTCAATAACATGAACTACACCATTTGTTCCTTGCACATCTACAAGAGAACTCACTATATTACTAACTCCAGTTGATGGATCAGTAAGTGTTAATGCAGATGCATCTAAAGTTAAATTTCCACCTAAAGTAGTTACAGTTCCACTCATTAATTCGCTAGAAGTAACATTAGAACCATTAACAATGTGGTAAGTTAAAACACTATCAACTGTTCCAACCGCAATATCTGTTAAAGCACTTACGCTTAAGTCAGTCAATAAGTTACCAAAAGCACCATTTGTAGGAGCAAATACTGTAAATGGTCCTGCGGTTGCATTAGATACCGTTGAGATGTAAGGAACTGTTGGTGTTCCAGTGTCAGCATATGTTAAAGCATCAACTAAAATTGATAATGCTGGATTAGAAGTTGCAAATGTTGCAATAGTTGGTAAGTCAATTACCTTGTCAACAATATGTACAATACCGTTTGTTGTCATCACATCAGCAGCAGTAACATCTGAAGCGCCATTTAATTTTACACCGCTATTAGCATCATAATAAATACTTAATTTTGTCATTTCAGGTCCATCGGCTAAAGTTTTAGCATAACCAGTTGTACCACTTAAGTCTGATGATGATAAGTTAGAACCATCAATTACGTGATTTAATAGAATTTGTTTTAAGGTTGCAACAGGTACATCATTTAATGTAGCGAACCCTTTGTCCATTAAAAACTGACTAAAAGCAGCGTTTGTAGGTGCAAAAACAGTTTTGTTTCCTGGAGCAGAAAGAGCGACTTGTAAATCGGCTCTAATTACAGCATCGACTAGTATACTTAAATTTGCTGTTGCTTGAGCTGTTTCAACAACATTTCTAGTTGGAGCGGTTACTGTTGGGGTAATCGTTGGGATAAAAGTAGCATCATCATCACTACTGCATGATGTGAATGCGAACACTGTAAAAAGTGCGATTGAAAATCTTTTTAAATTTTTCATAAAATATTTTGTTTAAGAGTTAGAGGCACAAAATTAGACAGAATATTATTTCTAATTATTAATATTTTGTTAAAGATTTTTATAAAATTGTTAAACAAAATGAAGCAATGAGTTTTCATCTTCTTTTTTGTAGCTTAAAATAGTATCTTTGACGCTTCATTATTAAAGTATGAAAAAAAGAGTAGTTGTTGGGCTTTCTGGAGGCGTAGATTCTAGTGTAACCGCTTATTTATTAAAGGAGCAAGGTTATGAGGTTATTGGCTTATTTATGAAAAATTGGCACGATGATACGGTGACTATAAGTGATGAGTGTCCTTGGCTTGACGATAGCAATGATGCGATGTTAGTGGCACAAAAATTAAATATCCCTTTTCAAACCGTAGATTTAAGCGAGCAATATAAAGATCGTATTGTGGACTATATGTTTAATGAATACGAAAAAGGACGCACACCAAATCCAGATGTGTTATGTAATAGAGAGATTAAGTTTGATGTATTTATGAAAATAGCATTAGAACTTGGTGCTGATTACGTCGCTACTGGTCACTATTGCAGAAAAGATAGTGTTGAGATTAATGGTGAAACATTTTATCAGTTAAAAGGCGGAAAAGATAATAATAAAGACCAATCTTACTTTTTATGTCAATTATCACAAGAACAATTAGCCAAAGCGTTATTTCCTGTTGGTGAATTATTAAAACCTGAAGTAAGAGAAATTGCAGCTAAAGCCGATTTAATTACCGCGGATAAAAAAGATTCTCAAGGCTTGTGTTTTATTGGTAAAGTAAGATTGCCAGAGTTTCTTCAGCAAAAATTGAAACCTAAAAAAGGTAATATCGTAGAAATTAGTAATGCTTTTGAAGCCTATACAAATGAAGTGCCTCAATTTCAATCTAAGTTAGAGGAATTACAATTTAAAGCGAATAGAATCGATTATAATAAAACCGATGGAAAAGTAGTTGGAACCCATGATGGCGCGCATTATTTTACTAAAGGGCAACGTAAAGGTTTAGGTGTTGGTGGAACAGTAGAACCATTATTTGTCATAGAAACTGATGTCAATGAAAACATTATTTACACAGGTCAAGGGAAACATCATCCTGGATTATATAATCATGTGGTCTTTGTTAAAAATGATGAAATTCACTGGATTCGTGAAGATTTAGAGCTTAAAAACGGTGAATCTTTAGAGGTAACCGCAAGAATACGTTATCGTCAGGAATTAGAAAAAGCAACAGTTTATAAATTTGATGCCGGTTTGTACGTAGAGTTTCAAAACAAACAATCTGCCATAACCGAAGGTCAATTTGTGGCTTGGTATCATGAAGATGAGTTACTTGGTTCTGGTGTTATGAGTTAGTGTTAAATATGAAAATAAATGTCAGGTTGAGCCTTTCGACTTCGCTCAAGATAAGCTTTAGTCGAAACCTTAATTGAAATTCAAAAAAGATGTAGTTAAAATGCAAAATAGTATAACAAAATTATTCAATATTAAACATCCAATTATTCAAGCAGGAATGATTTGGAATAGTGGTTGGCGTTTAGCTTCTGCGGCAAGCAATTCTGGGATTTTAGGATTAATAGGTGCAGGAAGTATGTATCCAGATGTGTTACGTGAGCACATTCAAAAATGTAAAAAAGCGACCGATAAACCGTTTGGCGTTAACGTACCAATGTTATACCCAAATATTGAAGAAATCATGAATATTATTGTTGAAGAAGAGGTGAAAATCGTCTTTACTTCAGCAGGAAACCCAAAAACTTGGACGAAATGGTTACAAGATAAAGGGATTACCGTTGTTCATGTGGTGAGTAGTTTAAAGTTTGCATTAAAAGCACAAGCCGCAGGTGTAGATGCTATTGTTGCTGAAGGTTTTGAAGCAGGTGGGCACAATGGTCGTGACGAAACGACTACTTTAACATTAATACCAATGGTGGCAGAGCAGTTAGAAGTGCCATTAATTGCCGCTGGTGGAATTGCCACAGGAAAAGCTATGTTAGCCTGTTTAACTCTTGGTGCAGATGCCGTACAAATTGGTAGTCGTTTTGTGGCGAGTACAGAAAGTTCGGCACATGATGCTTTTAAGCAAGTGGTTGTAGATGCTAAAGAAGGTGATACGCAATTAACCTTAAAAGAATTAGCACCAGTACGTTTAATAAAAAACAAGTTTTATAATGATGTTGCTGAGTTATACCAAAAAGGAACAAACCCAGAAGAATTAAAAGAATTATTAGGTCGTGCAAGAGCTAAAAAAGGAATGTTTGAAGGTGATTTAATTGAAGGTGAATTAGAAATTGGTCAGATTTCTGGATTAATTCATGATATAAAGCCTGTTGCAGAGATTGTAGAAGAGATTGTAACAGAATTTGAAGCAAGCAAAAAATTTTTGGCTTCGTTTTAAGGTTTAATTTATTCAAATTTAAAAGCAAGTGCTAATTCACTTGCTTTTTTTGTGTTTAAAGCTGAAGTCTTCATTTAATAATTTTACTTTTGCAAGATGCAATTAAGTCAATATACCAAAGAATTTAAAACCAATTGGAAGCTTGCAGCGCCTGTTATTTTAGGAATGCTGGGACACACCTTTGTGAGTTTTGTTGACAATATTATGGTGGGACAATTAGGAACAGCAGAATTAGCCGCAGTTTCTTTAGGAAATAGCTTTATGTTTATTGCGATGTCTATTGGTATTGGATTTTCAACAGCTATTACTCCTTTAATTGCTGAAGCTGATTCGTCTAAAAATTTCTCAGAAGGGAAATCGGCATTTAAGCACGGTTTGTTTTTATGTACTGTTTTAGGAATTACCTTGTTTTTAGCCTTGTATTTCGCTAAGCCATTAATGTATTTTATGGAGCAACCCGATGAAGTGGTGGCTTTAGCAATTCCATATTTAGAATTAGTTGCATTTTCCTTAGTGCCTTTAATTATTTTTCAAGCCTTTAAGCAGTTTAGTGATGGCATGTCTTTAACTAAATACCCAATGTACGCGACTATTTTAGCCAATGTGGTTAATGTAGTTTTAAATTACATGTTAATATTCGGTAAGTTTGGTTGTCCACAATTAGGGATTGTTGGTGCCGCTTATGGAACTTTAATTTCTCGCTTTGCGATGTTATGGTTTATGTGGTTTTTGTTAAAACGAAAAGAGAAATCTATGGCTTACGTGACCAATATTAAATTCTTTCAACTGACAAAGTCAAAGCTGAATAAAATTATAGGTTTAGGAGCGCCAAGCGCTATGCAAATGTTGTTTGAAGTGGCTATTTTTACAGCGGCCATTTGGTTAAGTGGTTTGTTAGGAAAGAATCCGCAAGCAGCAAACCAAATTGCCTTAAACTTAAGTTCTATGACTTTTATGGTCGCAATGGGATTAGGTGTTGCTGCGATGATTAGAGTCGGAAATCAAAAAGGTTTAAATGCATTTCATGAGTTGCGACGTATTGCTATTTCTATTTTCTTATTCGGATTTATATTTGCCGTTGTGTTTTGTATTTCGTTTGCATTATTTAATGAAAACTTTCCAAAATTATATGTCGATTTATCAGATGAAGTCAACCTTCAAGATAACTTAGAAGTGATTAAAATTGCGTCACAATTATTATTTGCGGCGGCTATTTTTCAAATTAGCGATAGTTTACAAGTCATTGTTTTAGGCGCTTTACGTGGCTTACAAGATGTTAAAATACCAACGTTATTAACCTTTATATCTTATTGGGTTGTAGGGTTTCCTGTAAGTTGGTTTTTAGGAAAAGAAGATATGTATGGAAGTTTTGGTATTTGGTTAGGCTTATTAGCTGGATTAACTACGGCTGCCGTTTTATTATTTATGAGATTCGACTATCTTACCAAAAAATTAATTCAATCTAAAAATTAGAAATACCATTATGGAATTACCAAAGTTCATTTTAGGAGATAATACAAAATATCCAACTGCCATATTTGTAGTTCATACCGAGTTTCCACGTTTTATTATTAATTTAGAATATGATGAGATTGAATGGTTTGAAGATTTTGATTCTCATGATCAAGAGCAACTTGAAATGGAAATGGAAGGTTTAATTGAAGAAGCAACCGCATTTTATGATGCTGAAGTTGCAGCTTACGAAGAATAATTTATAACATTATGTTTGAACAATTAATACAGCAAGACCAAGAGTTATTCTTGTATTTAAATGGTTTAGGAACGACCACTTGGGACGGTTTTTGGATGACTTATACGACTAAGATATATTGGGCGCCATTGTATGCTGTATTATTGTATTTAATGTTTAAAAAATATAACAGTAAAGCCTTTGTGTTAAGTATTGTGACCATTGCTTTAATGGTGGCATTTACGGATCAAATCACCAATTTATTTAAAAATCACATTGCCTTAAGACCAAGACCGTGCTTTCAAGATGGTATTGTGGAGCATATGCGCTTGGTGAAGTCCTATTGTGGTGCTAGATATGGTTACTTTTCTGGGCACGCTAGTAATTCTATGGCAGTGGCCGTGTTTTCTGGTTTAATGTTGGCTTACAAGTATAAAAAACTGATTTACGTTTTAATTCCTTGGGCTTTACTAATGGGTTATAGCCGTATTTATGTTGGGGTTCATTATCCGTTAGATGTTATTTCTGGTGGGGTTTTTGGCGCTTTTTCAGGATTCCTGTTCTACAAATTAAATAACTATTTACATAAACGGTTTAGTTTGAATTTGAAGTAATTCAACTTAAAACTACTTATTAGAATAGTATAAGTCTAATAAGGTTTTGGCAGCTACAAATGGGGAAACTTTAGAGTTTTCAATGTCTTTTATAATGCGTTCCAGTTCTATTTTAGTTGCTTTATTTGCATAGAACGCTTCTTTTAAACTATCATTAATAGTTTGTAGAAACCAGTATTTATTTTGAGTTTTTCGGTTGTTAGTAAAGCCATTATTTGCTTTTGTGGTTTCAATAAATTTTGAGATATCTTTCCAAATATCGTCTACACCTTCATTTTTTATGGCACTACATAAATGCACTTTAGGTTGCCAAGCATTAGGTTTTAATGGATATAAATGTAAGGCACGGTTAAATTCAACTTTTGCTAATTTAGCACGTTTTATATTATCGCCATCGGCTTTATTAATGGCAATAGCGTCTGCCATTTCCATAATACCACGCTTAATACCTTGAAGTTCATCGCCGGCTCCGGCCAATTTCAACAATAAGAAAAAATCTACCATACTGTGAACAGCGGTTTCACTTTGACCAACACCAACGGTTTCAATAATAATCACATCATAACCCGCAGCTTCACATAAAATTATACTTTCACGTGTTTTGCGCGCCACACCTCCAAGAGATTCGCCAGAAGCCGACGGTCGAATAAACGCCATTTTATTCTTGACCAAATCTTCCATTCGGGTTTTATCGCCTAAAATACTGCCTTTGGTAATCGAGCTACTTGGATCTACGGCAAGCACAGCAACTTTATGACCTAATTCGGTTAAGTGCGTTCCAAAAGCTTCAATAAACGTACTTTTTCCAACACCAGGAACACCTGTAATTCCAATTCTTACGGACTTATTGGCGTGTGGTAAACTATCGTTAATAATACTATTTGCTTGTTCTAAATGTTTTGGATTGGTACTTTCAACTAAAGTAATCGCTTGACTTAAAGCGGTAATGTTTCCTTGTAATAAAGATTCTAAAAGCGCTTTAGTTGTGCGTTTAATGGCGCGTTTAGCTCTAATCTTTTCAATAGAAGATGTGCTAGTAGGTTCTGGTTGCTCAGTAGCTTCTTGCTCTTTTAATGCCGATTTGTGTTTGGTCATAACTACAGTAATTCGCTGTAAAACTTGGTTATAGTTACGAAGATATTAAATCCTATTGCATAAACATTATTTTTTTAAAGGGACTTCTATTTTTGTGTTATCCCAAGCCATAGTTAAGAATAAATTATCTGTACTATTATCGAATGCAATCGTAAATTGTTCTACGGTTGTGTTTAGTGTATTCACTTTGGTATTAAAACTAATCACATCGTATTGTGCTTCTCGCATAGGTTCCATAGTTTCAGAAACGCCCCAAGGATACATTTTAGAGTTAAAAATTACAGTCCATTCCTTGTTGTTAGGAATCGTCCATAACGTATATTTTCCAGCTTTTAAAGTTTTGCCTCCAATGGTTAAATCTTTATTGGTTTCAAAAGTAGTAGCTTCGTTAGCACCAGTTCGCCATATCTCATTAAAAGGAACTAAAGCACCAAAAACCTGACGGTTTCGTTTACTTGGTCGGTTATAAAACACTTCTAACTCTAAATCATCCACTTCAAAAACAACAGTTTTCTTAGGACTTAAAGGTTGGCTAAATAATCCACCATTTTGATATGAAATAGCAAAAACAATAGCAGTGATGACAACAAGAATAAGAATTATTTTTTTCATTTTAAATCGAGGGTTTTACAAGTATAAAGATACTTTAAAGCTTAATAAGTTCTTGGTTTTAAATTGATAAAGATTTCTTAAATCATTTAATTATTGAAAAATTTTATCAAAATTGAAACATTCTAAAAATTATAGCGTCTTTAGAGTAACAATTAATTATTAACTACAAAACCAATGCATGTTTCAAAATAACATTATTGAAAAATGCCGACGTAATGACCGTAAAGCACAGTTACAATTGTATAACAACTATTGTGACGGAATGTATAGTGTAGCTAAACGATATTTACCTCATGATGCCGAAGCCGAAGATGCTGTACAAGATGCATTTATAAAGGCCTTTAATAAATTGCATTTATTTTCGGGTGACGTATCCTTTGGTGCGTGGTTAAAAAAAATTGTGATTAGAACTTGTTTAGATGTTATAAGAAAAAAACGTGTTAATGTTGTAGATATTGAAATGACTTCGGTGAACGATACATTTACAGATAGTGATTTTGATTGGGATATTCCTGAAACGGTTTCGGTTGGATTTATTAAAAATACCATTGAAACCCTTAGTCATAATTACAAAACTGTATTGACCTTATTTTTGTTAGAAGGTTATGATCATCAAGAAATTGGAGATATCTTAAATATTAATACGGCAACATCAAGAACTTATCTGCATCGCGGAAAACTTAAATTAAAAGAACAATTAAATCTTACTGGTTATGAGCACAAACTTTAAAGAGCGTTTTAAAGCCAATGATGATGACTTGTCATTAAAAATGCCTAATGGACACGAGGCAAGGTTTTTAAATAAATTGGATAAGCAATTACCAAAAAAGACGTCACGTTTTCAATTAAAATTAGTGGCAAGTGTGCTTTTAATTATTGGTTTATCCGTTAGTGGAATGTTGTATTTAAATCGTTCAAATCCTAATAATGACCCTAAAACACAAGAGTTAGTAAATACAAAGCCTACTGAAACACAAAAGACTTTAGGTGATATTTCTCCAGATTTAAAGAAAATTGAAAGTTTCTATCTGGCAAATATAAATTTACAATTGGCTGATATGAAAATTACGGCCAATAACAAGGCTTTGTTTGAAAGTTATATTACAGAATTGGACCATTTAAATAATGAATATCAAAAATTAAATAACGAATTAAATTCCAAAGGTGTGAACTCAGATATTGTAAATGCATTAATAAGTAATCTTAAATTAAGACTTAGTTTAATGCAACGTCTTAACAACAAATTGCAAGAATTTGAATTGAGTTCGCCTAAGGAAAACACCATTTAAATGTATAAAATGAAACAGTTAAAATATATCGTTTTAATAGCTTTAAGTATTAATTATGTTGGTATAGCACAGCAAAAATTAAGTAAGCTTACACAAACGATTAAAACCGATAAAAACACAGAGATAGTTGTAAACACAAGTCACGTTAATCTTGAAATGGATACGTGGAATAAGAATTACATAGAAATTGAAGCTGAAATTGAAAGTGATAATTTAGATAAAGAAGCTTTAAAAGACGCCTTAGAAGATTGGGATTTAGATATTGATGTTAACAATAATAAAATAACAATAACTTCTCAAGAAGCAGGTGGACGTTACTTTAATAATACCCAAAGTATTCTTGATGATACCAGTCATTTATTAGAGGAGTTGGAGATTAACTTGTCTGAAATGCCAATTATTGAAATGGAAAACTTCGAATTCTCGGAATTTCCTGAGTTTCCTGAAATGCCAGAAATACCTGAATTGCCTGAGTTACCAGAATTAAAAGATGGAAATTATAGTTTTTCTTTTGATGTTGAAAAATATAAGTCCAAAGGCGATAAGTATTTAAAAGAATGGAGTAAAGATTTTTCATCTAAATACGGAGAAACGTATAAAAAGCAAATGGAAGCTTGGGCTAAAAAAGTGAGCCAAATGGATTTAGATTCTTATAAGGTGAAAATTAAAAAATATACAGATGACAATCAAGCGCGAGTTACTAAACTTAAAAGAAGTAAAGCTAAACGTTTAGAAGCTTTAGAAAAAGGTAAACAAGAACGTCAGTTATTACTTAATAAAAAACGTAAAGAATTATCAGAAAGACGTAAAGCTAAGCATAGTGAGTTACGTAAACTTCACGAAAAAAGAAGCGAAAAGGAACATAAAGTGTTAATTGGTACTTTAGGTAATTCTGGAAGAGCTACCATTTTTAAAAGCCGTTCTAATAATGAAAATGTTATTAAAACCCTTAAAATTAAGGTGCCTAAAAAGGCAAAAATTAAATTAGATGTGCAACACGGTGAGTTAATTTTATCATCTACATTAACAGATTTACAAGCTAATTTGGCTTACACAAAACTAAATGCTAATCGTATTAATGGAGCTAACACCTCCATTAATACCTCTTATTCTAATGTGAAAGTAAACCATTGGTTAAAAGGTTATTTAAATCTAAATCACGTGCAAGAAGCAACAATTAATACAGTCGATGTTTTAAAACTAAAATCTAACGCTTCACACGTTACCATAAATGACCTTTTAGAAAAAGGAGATATTGATCACAAATTTGGAGACTTAACCATAAAACATATTTTAGATAATTTTAAAACACTGCAAATTACGGTGCAAGGCAGTGATGCTTTAATAGGTTTGCCTGCCAATAATTATAATTTAATTTATACCGGAGAGCAAAGTAAATTTAATAACCAGCGTATTAATAAAAAGCAAGTAAATAAAAATAACGATGGTAATGAGCAGACTATAAAAGTGGACGCTAAGTTTAGTAATGTGTTTACTAATTAACCTTCAATAATATCTTTATATTCCTCAAAAAAATCTTCAAACTTACTCATCGTTTCGTTAAAGAATACCATTACTTCTTGCCAATTATTTTTGTTGTGAATTGACACTTTATAAGGCAAGTCTACGTGAATACGCGAAATTTCTTTCTCGTTATTTAAAATATAAATCTCTTCGTAAATCGCATCGGGTAAAAATTCGTCTCTTAAAATAGATTGTAAACTTTCTAATTTTTCCCAATACGTAATGCGTTTTTCTAAATCGTCTTCTAAGTCTAAAGCAACTAAAGCACTACGATTATCAAAATGAAACTTAAAACTAAACCCTTTTAGTTTCGTGTTATATAAAATCCACTTTCTTGGAAACGATTTTCCAAAACTGGTCCAAAACTCTTGTCGCATTAAGCGTGATTCTTCTTTACTAAACATCGTTTTAAGGTTGTTGGGTTATTAGTTTTTTAGTCTGCAGTTTTTCAGTCATCAGTCATCAGTCAT
>DAISIZ010000067.1:0-11492 GCA_036821745.1 Aurantibacter sp.
ATTGGATGTAAAATATTATTATTTCTTCTTAAAGAAAGCTTCTATTGATCTTGAAAACCCAGCTTGAATAAAGAATTTTCCTTCACTAGAAGTTCCACCTCTTTCTCCTGTAACAGGATAATTTGGAAATAAATCGATATATAATCTATGTGTATGATCACTTTTCCACTCAAAAAAGTAACCTGTAGCCGCAAAATTTGGTTCGGTTTTTACAACATTTAATAATGCTGTGTCTGGTTTTTCTCTAAATGAAAATACTTTAGCAGAGTTTTTGTCAAAATAATTTTCCATAACTCCAAGAATGATATGATCTCTTTTTGCTGTATCACTATTTCTATAATAACTAAATTTTAATCCAGCTCTTACTTGCTGGTATTTAGTAGCAGATTTTCCACCTTCACCAACTTCTTCAGCGTCCATCCAGTTACTCTTAGAAAAACTATTTACACCTCTTTCATAACGACCATAGACTTTAAAAATTTCATGTCCTCCAAAAGCTTCTGCTCCATAAGCGTAACTTGTGTTAAATGAGGTGAAAATTGGTGAGAAACCTGGTTCAAAACGACCATAAACATTTCCGCCTTCAAATTTGTGCTCGTAACCAAATTTTAATGCTAGTCTAAGATCTATAGTTAACGCAGAAGCATCAGTATTTTCTTTTGTAGAAACCTCTTCTCCTGCAGCAAAACTAACTCCAGTTCTTTCACTAGCAAAAGACATTGGAAACACTGAGACACCATATCCAAAATCAAAATTTAGATGAAAGTTGTTTCCGGTATATAAATCTTTTCCTTGTAAGCCCATTTTATCATAAATAAAGCTACCAACCATAAATAGAAGAGTTGTAGATGATGCAGCGGCAGAAGCTGCAATAACTTCATTTTCTTTTCTCTGTTTACTTATTCGGTCATTATAAGCTTGGATTTTTTGTTGCTTACGTTTTTCCTCATCTTCTTTTTGTTTTCTTTTGCGTTCAGCTGCATCTGCTGCTGCTTTTTTATCATTTTCTATGCGCTCTTGTTCTTTCTCTTCTTCCTCATCATCTTGATCGTTATTGTCATTATCAGTTTAGTTTTGCTTTTTGTCACTTTCAGCAATACTATTTTCTTCATTCTTAGCTTCAATACTATTTTCTAATTCAGATATTTCATTATCATAATTATTTTCATCATCTAATGTATTAAGTTTTTCATAAAGTGATTTTTTCTGAATTAAATCTTCTTTGGAATCCCCAAGCGTGTTTATTGAAGATTTCAGCTCACTTATCTCTTCATTTTTCTTATTAATACAATCATCAAGTTGTTTTAATTGTCTTCTTACTTCTTCAATTTGACTATTGTAATCTCTTTTAGTATCTATATTTTTTAAATCTTGTAATAATGCAAGTTTTCGTTCTAAGTCTGGCCTATCACGTCCCAAGGTTTTTATTTCATTTTTTATAGTAGTAATTTTTTCTTCTTTTCGTCCTCTGGCTTCCATTTTAGATAAAATAGAATTTGGCGTATCATTACAGTCTATATTTCCTAAATAATCATAGTAAAATGGATATTGACTTTTAATAGCTGAATTAAATTCTATATCTACATCATATATTCTAATACTTAAGTTTTTTACAGAAGCATATTTTTCTCCAGAATGAGATTCTCCTGGAGCTAAAGAGCTAGCGCCACCTGAACCAAAACTTAATGTATTGCCATTAATGCCTTTATAAGTGTAGGAGTCAATTTTAAAATTAATTAATCCAACCATAAAATTTATGCCTTCATATAAAGTACAATTGGTTACTAATTTCGTAGAATATGAAAAGGTGCCATTGTATTTAGTTCTTATGGTATCTGTAATAATTTTTTGACTTATAATTTTTGACTATTGTGCTTTTAAGTTGATAGAAGATAAGCACAGGCAAATAATAAAAAAGTAAATTTTCAATTGAGTTTGTATTGATTAGCGAGGCAAAACTAATTGAATAACCAATACCAGTAAATACCTAAAAATAGGTATTTTTTAAATAAAAAAACCACTACATATGTAGTGGTTTGTATTCTGAAATAAAGATTATTGGTCTTTATTTAACTCGTACGCTATCTGGGACTAATTTCGTGTAATCCCCGTTATTTCTAATCACATCACGAACAATAGATGATGAAATATAAGAAGTGTCTGCCGCGGTTAATAAAAATATGGTTTCAATAGGAGCTAAGTCACGATTTGTGTGTGCAATGGCTTTTTCAAACTCAAAATCTGCAGGGTTACGTAAACCACGTAAAATAAACTCTACGTCGTTTTTCTGACAAAAATCCACAGTTAAACCTTTATAAGTAACGACACTTACTTTTGGTTCATGTTTAAACGCTTCTTTTATAAATTCTACGCGTTCATCTAGAGAAAACATATATTTTTTATCAGCATTAATACCAATAGCTACTATAATTTCATCAAATAGTGTCACACCACGTTCAATAATATCGTAATGTCCTTTAGTTAGAGGATCAAAAGATCCAGGGAAAATTGCTCTTTTCATTGGGTTTATATTTTAGTCACGCTTTACAGCAGAAATATCTTTAGTATCAAACATGTTTTGAATTTCTTCTTTAGAAAACGAATAGGCTTCAGACATGTTATAGTTTTCTAATTTATTTAATTTTGAAATTGAATAACCATCTGATTCATATTCATTATACACGACAACTACACTGTCTTGTTTAACTTTAATCACTTTCATGGTACTAATAAAATCGTCTTCCGATCCTTTTATAGTATAAACATCGCCCGATTTTGGGGCTTTTATATATTCTAAAGAATCAATACCGTCTTGTTTAGAAATATAAATCACTGACATAATTAAACATGCAATTATGGCTAAACCGGTAAAGTTCCAAAATGGCGTTTTTACATCTTGATTTTCTAACTTGAATTTATTTTTAATTTGCTCCGGTAACTCTTTTACTTTAAAGGTTTGTTTGCAGTTGTCACATTCAATAATATTCTCTTTTCCCATTGGAAATGTTGGAATCCAGTATATGTGAGCATATTTACCAAAAATACTATAAGTCATAGTCGAATTAGTGTCACATGATGGACAAGTTACATTTCTAAGTTGTCCGTCTTTAAGTCTCGATGCTTTTCTTCCGTAAAATATCATAGTGGTTGTTTAGTTAATTAGTTTTTATCAATTTCTTTTTCGTAATAATCGAAATACTGAATGTATTTAGGTGTTTTAGAACTATACTTGCGACCTATATCACACCACTTTTTTAGTTCTTTTTTATTTTTTGAATTAAAGTAACCATTAGCCATATTTACGGCCATTTCACATTTAATGGCATCATTTCTAGAAACTTTAATTCCTTTAGTATATATTAAGTCTGCATTTTTTAAATCTCCAGAACCTAAATAAGCATAGCCTAACTCTTTATATAAATAATGATTTTTAGAATCTGTTTTTATACCTTCTTTAATTACAGGAATAGCTTTTAAAAATTGTTGGGTTGCATTGTATGCGAAGCCAAGCTCAAAAGCTAAATTTGGATGTGCTTTATCCATAGTATACGCTTTTAATAAAGGTTTAATAGCATTTTGACTTGCACCAATATGATTGTAGTGATATCCTATTTTTGTTAAATATTCAACACTATTTTCATTACTAGTATAAACATCTAGCCATTTTGATTTATCGTTTAATTTTAAAACTTCTATTTGCTTGGCATTAAGAATCGCAACTTTTTTAGTATTCTTAGACAATCTACTAATCATAGATATTGACTTATTGTGAATGATAGTATCTATGACAATCGTATTATTTTCTATGATTAAATCATTTTCATACTTATACGTAAATCCTGCCATTTGGTCAATATAAATTATACCAAAATTATGCGATTTACCATCTTCATTTACAGGAAAAGCAACCCATTTGTTTACAGCATCATAATAATTTGTATCAAAATTTAATTGTGTTAATTCATTTTGAGCAAATGTATTTGTACTCAGGGCAATGAATAAAATGATTAGATATTTTTTCATAGTTGGTTATTTTAAAGCTTCTTCAATAGCGTTTCCAAATAAGTCTTCCATACTTATCCCAGCTGCATTAGCTTGTTGTGGTAAAATACTTTCGTTAGTTAATCCAGGAACCGTATTCATTTCTAATAAATGCGGTTTTCCATTTTTAAAGATAAATTCGCTTCGACTAAAGCCTTTCATTTTTAAAATTTGGTATACTTTTTTAGCTTCCTTATTTGCTAATTCTTCTTGTGCTTTAGTCAATCTTGCAGGTGTGATTTCTTGCGATTTCCCTAAGTATTTTGCTTCATAGTCAAAGAAATCATTTTCCGAAACAATTTCGGTAATTGGCAATACTTTAATGTCGCCTTTATAATTAATAACACCAATAGAAACTTCAGTTCCATCTAAATAAGATTCAATAATAATTTCATCATCTTCTTTAAAAGCGGTTTCTATGGCTTGATCTAAATCTTCAATGTGGTGTACTTTTGATATACCAAAACTACTTCCGGCTTTATTAGCTTTTACAAAACAAGGCAAGCCAACTTTGTTTACAATATCTTGTTTATTGTAGTCGTCGCCTAAATTTAGGTAATAGCTTTCCGCAGTTAAAATACCATAAGGTTTTAATGTACTTAAACAATCCCGTTTGTTAAAGGTTAAACAGGCTTGATACATACCACAACTGGTATGTGGTAAGTTCAATAATTCAAAATAGGCTTGCATAAGACCATCTTCACCTGGAGAACCATGAATCGCATTAAATACACAGTCAAAAGTGGTTTTTGTGCCATTTTCGGTAAACGAAAAGTCATTTTTATTTATTGGGAATTCTTCATTATTCGCATTAACATAAACCCATTTTTCTTTAAAAATGTGGATTCTGTAGGCGTTGTAGTTGCTTTTATTCAAGGTGTTATACACTACATTTCCGCTTTTTAAGGAAATTTTAAACTCGCTTGAATAACCGCCCATAATAATGGCAATATTTTTTTTCATCTGTGTTGTACCAAATTATAGTTAATAATAACCGTATAAAACTAGTGCTATTTTAGCTAAATTCCATTAATTAAGCGTTTAGTTTTTTATATTTGTTTAACAAAATTTTAAATATGAGTTTCGTAAAGTTTTTAATAAGTAAATCGTTTTTTAAACAAGTCGCTTTAGCAATTGTAGCAACTGTTGTGTTGGTGTTTTTAGTATTGAAATGGTTAGATATATCGACTAATAATGGTGAGTTTAAGCATGTGCCTAACTTAACAGGGAAATCTGTTAGCGTTGCAAAAATGGCTTTAGATGAAGAAGGTTTGGTGTTAGTGGTTCAAGATTCTGCTAATTTTAATCCTAATTACCCGCGTTACTCAGTGATTGAGCAAGATCCAAAACCAGATACTAAAGTAAAAGAGAATCGTAAGATTTACTTGACTTTAAATCCGTCGGGATACAGAAAAATTAGTGTTCCTGAATTAAAACAAAAAACATTTAGACAAGCTAAACCTACTATTGAAGCTTTAGGTTTTAAAGTCGGTAAGAAAACCTATATAGATAATATTGCTGAAGACGTTGTTTTAGGGTTAGAATATAAAGGAAAACCTTTAGAGGCAGGAAAGAAATTACCAAAAACTGCTGTAATAGATTTTATTTTAGGAAACGGAAAACGTTCAGGAAGTAGCCAACCAGCTACCGAAGATGCACAAGAAAATGACCAGAACTAATGGACGAAAACACACCACAATTACCAGAAGGTAAAGACGATTTATACGAGCATTATAGTATAACTGCCGACAAAGGACAAAAGCCATTACGTATTGATAAATACTTAATGAATTTTATTGAAAATGCCACGCGTACAAAAATTCAAGCGGCTGCAAAAAGCGGTAATATTTTTGTGAACGAGGAACCCGTAAAGGCTAACTATAAAGTAAAAGGAGACGATAAAATACGAGTTCTTTTTGAGCATCCGCCATTTGAAAACTTATTGGTTGGTGAAGATATGCCAATTGATATTGTTTATGAAGACGATGATTTATTGGTGGTTAATAAACCAGCAGGAATTGTAGTGCATCCAGGTCACGGAAATTACTCAGGAACTTTAATAAATGGTTTAATTTATCATTTTGATAACTTACCAAATAACTCTAGTGATAGACCAGGTTTAGTTCATAGAATTGATAAAGATACCAGCGGACTTTTAGTGGTTGCTAAAACCGAGCATGCTATGGCGCATTTATCGGCACAATTTAAAGCTAAAACTAGCGAACGTGAATATGTTGCTATTGTTTGGGGTAATGTTGATGAAGATGAAGGAACTATTGAAGGTAACATAGGAAGACATCCTAAAAACAGATTACAAAACACGGTCTTTTTTGGCGATGATGAAGATAAAGGAAAACCAGCCGTTACACATTTTAAAGTCTTAGAACGTTTAGGTTATGTGACTTTAGTGTCGTGTAAATTAGAAACGGGTCGTACGCACCAAATTCGTGTGCACATGAAACACGTAGGTCATACCTTATTTAATGACGAACGTTATGGTGGCGAGCGTATTTTGAAAGGAACGACATTTACCAAATACAAGCAGTTTGTAGATAACTGTTTTAAAATTTTACCAAGGCAAGCACTTCACGCCAAAACTTTAGGTTTTGAGCATCCTACAAAAGGTGAGTTTATGCGTTTTAATACCGATATTCCTGAAGATATGGCAACTTGTATTGAAAAATGGAAATTGTATTCTAAGCACTTGGATGAATAGGTTATTAAGTTTAAAGGTTAGGAGTTTAGGAGACTTGACTTTTTCTTAGCGATATATATAAGTTATAGATTAGACCTGTCAGTTTTTTAAAAACGGATAGGTCTTTTAGTGTTTTAAGACTTTAGATTAACAAACTCTTCGACAAGCTCAGTGTGACATTGGTTTTTAATTTTTTAGTAATTCTATGTTATTACGATAGCTATCGGAACAGAATCCATTATGTTGAATTTTAGTTTTAAACATAATTCTTTAATAATAGTTTTAGTCATTTCGACGTAGGAGAAATCTCATCTTATTTTATACGTTTACAGAAAAATAGAACTCATTTGAATTTGTCATTCTGTGTTAGTCCAATTGCTATGGTACAGAATTTATTATTCTGTCCTCAATTCTAACTCTCACTACATTCTTGCAAATGGAGAAACCCCATAACTTTACTCAACATATTCACGAATCTCTGAGAATCGCGTATTCTAAAATTTTATAACTATTATCTCATAAACAAAAATTATGCAAAGCATAATACTTAAGGCAAAGTGATTTTGTAAATTTGAGTTTCAAACAAAGCAGTCATGAAATTAGTTATATCTCCAGCAAAGTCATTAGATTTTGAAACACCTTTACCAACGCAAAATTTCACACAACCTCAGTTTTTAAAACAATCTGAAACGTTAAATAAATTATTGCGTAAAAAATCGGCTAAAGACATAAGTACTTTAATGAAGGTAAGCGATAATATTGGACAGTTAAATTATGACCGTTTTCAAAATTGGGAATTACCATTTACACCAAACAATGCAAGGCAAGCTATTTATGCATTTAGTGGTGATGTTTATCGCGGATTTGACGCATATAGTCTTGAAACTTCAAAATTAGATGCTTTAGATGGTACAGTTAGAATTTTATCAGGATTATACGGTGTTTTAAAACCATTAGATTTAGTACAAGCTTATCGTTTGGAAATGGGAACAAAACTGCCTGTTGGTAAGAATAAGAATTTATATGAATTCTGGAAAAAAGATATTACGGCACAATTAAATGAAGAATTAGCAGATGATGAAGTCTTTGTAAACTTAGCGAGTAATGAGTATTTTAAAGCTATTGATATTAAAGCCTTAAAAGTACCAGTGATTAATGTGGCGTTTAAAGAATTTAAAGGCGATAAGTACAAAATTGTTGCTATTTATGCCAAATTAGCAAGAGGTTTAATGGCGCGTTACATTTTAGATAACGATTGTAAAACAGTTGAAGACTTAAAAGATTTTAGAATTGATAATTATGGTTTTTCGGAAGAATTATCATCAGAAACTGAATTAGTCTTTACACGATAATAATGTTACGGAATTTGTTAAAACGTGTGTTTTATCTGTTAAAAAACACCTTAAACCTATGATTTATAGGTGTTTATGTTAAAAATACATGGATTATTCCTTTTTTAGCTAAGAGTTTTGTTTATATTTGATTCCCAGATAAATAGAAGCGTATGAAATCAAAATTACCTTTTCTAGTATTTTTCTTTGGAACTTTATATATGAGTTCTAAAAATGATAATCAAGATAGATTCTTAAAAGAAGACCTACATTCATTTTCTAAAATCCAAAAGTATAAATTAGATCATCCTTTGGATTTGAAAATGTTGATGCATAAAATGTCGAAAAAAATTACGCTTCCAGAACAACGCATTAATCAGATTATGAAATCGCAATATGCTGGAAACACATTAAAACTTCGTCCAGAAGAAAGAATTCAATTGTCACGCTTTAAAATGATATTACAATCTGAACAAGATAAGTATCAGATTAGATTCTGTTATAAGATCTAAAGGATTAAACCTTAAATCTTACAAAAAGATGGAATCAGTATTTATGAATAATAAAGATTTTAAGACACGAATTTTAAAATTAACTTCAGTTTAAGTTTTATTCTATAAGTTCTTCAATAGCCTTACTTTAAATATTTAAGATTATTAATATAATCAACATTTACTACGTGTTTTCCTTTAAAGGGAATAATTTCTAAATGTTGTCCAAATAATTCATTGGCTCTAGAACTTTCGTAAGCCATTCGCTCGTCGTTTAAATATTCATCTTCAGTACCATAAACTAAGTTAATTTTAGTTTTTAAAAACTGAAAGTCCATAGTCGTTAATTCTTTTGGAATACCACCAGATTGAATAACAATATGTTTGCAAGTTAATTGTCGCTTAGCTAAATAACGTAAAGCAATACTAACACCTTGCGAATACCCAAAAAGCACAATATTATGTGTTTTATTAATGTGTTCGTGTTCTAATATGGCATCTACATAATTACAAATATTTTCAATTTCAAATGCCGATGCTTTTTTAGTAAGCCAACAAGCACCAACGTGTTTAAAGGTCTTATCTTGATAGTATTTATTAGGAGCTTGTGGCGCAATGACGTAATTAGTCCTCGTATCTAATTCTTTAAAATACTTTACAAAATACTGACTTAAATAACCTAAGCCGTGAAACACTAACCAGACATTTTTGGTGTCTTTAGTTAAGGAGTTTAAAGTCGAGTAGGAGTTTGTGCTTTGGTACGATATTTCTCTTTCGGCAGAATTCATTTTAACCATACGTTTTGTATTTTTGTATAAACAGCAAATATAAATGAAGTATTCTAAAACCGAGGTTTTAAGTCGTGCAAATCAAGCTAGTAAAAATACACTTATGGAAACGCTAGATATTGAAATGATTGATTATGGCGAAGATTTCTTAGTTGCAAGAATGCCTGTAAGCTCTAAAGTACATCAGCCAGATGGCGTGTTACACGGAGGTGCAACGGCTGCTTTAGCCGAAAGTGTTGGTAGTTTTGCTTCGCACGTGTTTTTAGATTCAGAAAATTTGATGATTCGTGGTTTGGAAATTACAGCAAATCATTTAAAATCTGTTCGTGATGGTTTTGTTTATGCAAAAGCTACTTTTATTCATAAAGGTCGTACAACGCAATTAATAGATATTAGAGTGACAAATGACGCTGATGAGCTAATATCACTTTGTAAATTAAGTACTATTTCTTTACCTAAACGTCAATAATTAATGACAACTGAAGCTTTTTTTAATACTGCAAATACGTGTTTTGATGATGCTTTACCGTTTGCTTTGTATAGAAAACCAAATGCAAACACCTTAAAAGGTTTTTTTCAAGAAGATGATGATATTTATTATTCTGAAAACCTTATGGAAAGCGGTTTTGTTTTCGCTCCTTTTGATAATACTGAAAAGACAGTTTTAATTCCAAAAAGTTCAGCTTTAGTATTAGAATCTAATGCCGATTTTGAGTACCGTTCTGAAACTCCAAATGAAACTGCGCTACCTTTAGAAACAGCTGAAGCATTCCATATTCAATTAGTCACAAAAGCTATTAATGAGATAGAGAATAAGACCTTTAAAAAAGTAGTGGTTTCAAGAAAGGAAACTGTAATTCTTAAAGAAAATAATCCGTTTGAGTTATTTAAACGTTTATTAGCGACGTACAAAAATGCCTTTGTGTATTGTTGGTATCACCCAAAAGTAGGGTTGTGGTTAGGTGCAACACCAGAAACTTTATTAAGTGTTACTGGTAATAGATTTACTACAATGTCCTTAGCAGGAACTCAAACTTTTGTAAATAAAAAAGATGTCGTTTGGCAAGCCAAAGAAACCGAAGAGCAAGCCTTAGTAACAACTTATATCTCCGATAATTTAACACCTTTGGTAAGTAGTTTGTCCGTTGGTCAAGTTGAAACACTAAAAGCAGGAAGCTTATTACATTTGCGAACTAAAATCTCTGGTTTATTAACGTCTAATTTAAAAGATGTTGTTACTGCATTGCATCCTACACCAGCAGTTTGTGGTTTACCTAAACTAGAAACCAAAGCTTTTATTATCGCTAACGAAAACTATAAACGTGATTTTTATACGGGTTACTTAGGTGAATTGAATATTACAGAATCCAAAACCAGGAATTCTAATCGTAGAAATGTAGAGAATAATGCTTACGGTATTATAAAAAAAGTCACCAACCTTTATGTTAATTTGCGTTGTATGCAGTTAACCGAAACAAAAGCTAGTATTTATGTTGGTGGAGGAATTACTAAAGATTCTTCTCCCGAAAAAGAATGGCAGGAAACGGTAAATAAAACACAAACGATGAAAAAGGTTTTGCTCTAGCTTAGTCTAGTTAATTATCAGCGTAATCTTAATACTTCTTTTTACTAATGCATTTAAACTCTAAAAGCTTATTTCTTTATAAATGTATACCCTTATTAGGTCGTGTTATTTAAGATTAAAATAGTAGAAACCAACAATCTCAGAATACTAATAAAAATTTCATATTTTTGCACAAAATATAAAAAAATAGAATGTCAATAAAAATTTTTGGACATAGATCTCCAGATACAGATGCTACTGCATCAGCATTAATATGGGCTTGGTATTTAAACCAAAAAGGAACAAAAGCTAATGCCTTTGTTTTAGGTACGCCAAACACCGAAACTTTATTTGTTTTAAAACATTGGGGTTTTGAAGTTCCTGAGGTATTAAATTCAGTTTCTTCTGAAGATAAAGTGATTATTGTAGATACTAATAATCCAGATGAGCTTTTTGAGAATATTAATGAAACGCAGATTGTTCAAATAATAGATCACCATAAATTAATTGGTGGTATTCATACCGCTACACCTATAGATTTTTGTATCAAACCATTAGCGGCTTGTGCTTCGGTAATGTACA
>DAISIZ010000068.1:0-11236 GCA_036821745.1 Aurantibacter sp.
CATAAACACCTGCTAAATGTCCAATATGAATTGGTCCATTGGTGTATGGCAATGCGGCTGTAATAGTATATCTTTTTGGTGTACTCATAATTTTGTAAGCTATGTCAGGTCGAGCGCAGTCGAGACCTTAATGATAACCTCTCGACTGCGCTCGAGGGGACAAAATGTAGTCTAATTTAAGCCACAAAAGTAAGCATTTTACAAAGGATTTAGAAAAAAAATGTACATTTACCTTATGACAAAAAAAGCCTTTATTTTAAGTAGTTTGTGTGTTCTTTTTTTCTTCGGAAGTCAGCATGCTATGGCTCAAAATTCAACTAAAATTAAAAACACTACTAATTTGATACAACCTCCATTTTTAAAAACAGGCGATACTGTTGCGATTGTAGCACCAGCAGGTATATTAAAAAACAGAAAACAAGAAGTTAATGACGCTAGAGCTTTACTTAAAAGTTGGGGATTAGAAACCGTTGTTGGCAAAAACGTTTTTAATAATGGCGGACATTTTGCTGGAACAGACCAAGAACGTTGCGAGGATTTCCAAAATGCCTTAGATAATCCAAATATTAAAGCCATTTGGTCTGCTCGCGGTGGTTATGGTAGCGTGCGTATTTTAGATTTATTAGACTATACCAAATTTAAAAAACACCCAAAATGGATTATTGGTTATTCGGACATTACCGCATTTCACAACCAAATGAATGTATTAGGTTACCAGAGTTTACATTCCATAATGTGCACCAGTGTTACCGATGAATTAGAAGATAATCCGCAAACCACTTACACCTTTAAAAAAGCCTTATTTGGTGAACAGTTAAGTTATACTTTAGAAGCTTCTAAATACAATAAACTTGGCGAAGCAAAAGGGCAATTAGTTGGTGGAAATTTAGCTATTTTAACAAGTCAATTAGGTTCTAACACGAGTTTAGATATTAAAGGAAAAATACTGTTTATTGAAGAAATTGGAGAATATGCTTATAGCATAGATCGTATGCTACAAAGTTTAAAACGTGCCGGTTATTTTAAAGATTGTGCCGGTTTAATTATTGGCGATATGAGTAAGGTGAAGAAAAATACCACGAAGTTTGGAAAACCAATACAACAAATTATTTTAGATGTCGTTGCGAACTATAATTTTCCTGTTGCTTTTAATATGAAAGCTGGTCACGAACCTGATAATCGTGCTTTGATTTTTGGGAAAGAGGTTAAGTTAGCAGTCAATAGTCAACAGTCATCAGTCACTTTCCAATAATTATCTTTATCAATTTGAGCGATATAGATAACTTTTCACCTAACTAAAATAGGTTTCGACTGCGCTCAACCTGACATTGTAGTGTAATTATAATAAAATGAAAACATACAACTATTTAGATCAATAAATTTTAATGCAGGATAAGATTCCTGCCTTCGCAGGAATTATGGCACAACACAACGAATTAGGTAAAAAAGGTGAAGAATTAGCCGTCGGTTTTCTGTTAAAAAACGGTTACAAAATTTTGGAACGTAATTACATATTTCAAAAAGCCGAAGTTGATATTATTGCACGAAAAGAAGATACCTTAGCCGTTGTGGAAGTTAAAACTAGAAGCACTAATTATTTTGGTAATCCTGAAGATTTCTTAAAACCAGAACAAATTAAAAACTTAGTCAAAGCGGTAAATGAATACGTTACAGTTTATGATTTAGAGGTAGAAGTTCGTTTTGACATTATCTCAATTATTAAAGAAAAACAAGGGTTTAATATTGAGCATTTAGAAAATGCTTTTTATCATTTTTAAACTATGCTAAAAATTGCGTTTCATCCTATTTATGCTCACGAATTACCTGAAGGACATCGGTTTCCTATGGCAAAATATGAATTACTACCTCAACAATTAATTAGAGAAAACACCTGTATTGAAGCTAATTTTTTTGAGCCGAAATATTTAGTTGATGCATCGCCTATTCTAGCGGTTCATGATATTGATTATTTTTACGATTTACTAAATATTACTTTAAATCAACGTGCCGCACGTAAAATTGGTTTTCCTTTAAGTGAAGTTCTTATTGAACGTGAAATTATTATTGCTGATGGCACCTTAAAAGCGTGCAACTATGCTCTAGAATATGGCATAGCAATGAATATTGCTGGTGGAACACATCATGCATTTACTAATCGTGGGGAAGCTTTTTGTATGTTTAACGATCAAGCTATTGGTGCTCGTTTTCTTTTAAAAAATAAATTAGCTCAAAAAATTCTTATAGTCGATTTAGACGTACACCAAGGTAATGGTACTGCCGAAATTTTTAAAAATGATAACTCGGTATTTACCTTTTCTATGCACGGAAAACATAATTATCCGTTTAAAAAGGACATTTCTGATTTAGATATTGAATTAGAAAACAACACAAATGATGATACGTACTTATCAATACTTCGCGAGACACTTCCAAAGTTAATTGAAGAACAAGAATCCGACTTTATCTTTTATTTGTGTGGTGTAGATGTATTATCTACGGATAAATTGGGCAAATTAGGTATGACTATAGAAGGTTGTAAAGAACGTGACCGCTATGTTTTACAAACGTGTAAAGATTTAAATATTCCAGTAATGTGCAGTATGGGCGGCGGTTATTCGCCAGAATTAAAAACCATTATAGAAGCTCACGCTAATACGTTTAGATTAGCGCAAGACATCTTTTTTAGTTAATTATTTACGGCGCAGGATTAGGAATAATCGCGTGAATGTCATTAATTTCTTTTAGCAATTCATCAGATATATTCACATTAATACTATCAATATTTTCTTTTAATTGAGCAACACTTGTGGCACCAATAATATTACTCGTTACAAATGGTCTCTGATTTACAAATGCTAAACTCATTTGCGCTAAAGTTAGTCCGTTTTTTTCTGCTAAATCCAAATACATTTGCGTTGCTTTTGTAGATTGTTCGCTACTATAACGAGCAAAACGTGGAAACAACTTTAAACGTGCATTATCGGCTGCTGTATTTTTAATATATTTTCCAGATAACACACCAAATGCCATAGGTGAGTAAGCTAATAAACCAATGTTCTCTCTGTGAGAAATTTCGGCCATATCACCTTCATAAACACGGTTTAATAATGAGTAGGCATTTTGAATCGTAATTGGTCTTGCTAAATTATTTTGCTTAGATTCATTTAAATAACGCATCGTTCCCCATGCTTTTTCGTTACTCAAACCAACGTTTCTAATTTTACCCGATTTCACTAAACTGTCTAAAGTTTCTAAAACTTGCTTAAAATTATCTTCCCATTGGTCGCTTTTATTTGGTACAAAATCTCTAACACCAAAGGTGTTCGTTGTGCGTTCTGGCCAATGTAATTGATATACATCTATATAATCGGTTTGTAAACGTTCCAACTCTGCATTAACCGCATCATTAATAGCATCTTTGCTAAAACCAGTAGTTCTAATATGGGCCGTATAATCGCCTGGACCAGCAATTTTAGAAGCAATGACTAAGTCTTCACGTTTTTGTTTTTTTAACCAAGTTCCAATTATCTTACTTGTTCGTCCTTGTGTTTCTGCAGTTGCGGGCACTGGATACAACTCGGCAGTATCAATAAAATTAACACCTTGTGTTACCGCATAATCTAATTGATCATGACCTTCTTTTTCGGTGTTTTGATTTCCCCAAGTCATAGAACCCAGACAAATTTTACTCACTTTTATATCGGTATTTGGTAACGTTGTATATTTCATATTTTGGTGTTTTTATTCTAAAGGTAAATATAAAAAGCCTTTCAGCATAAAAATAACTGAAAGGCTTAAAAGTTTGTTAATGTATTTAACTGAATATTCTACTGCTCACTTAACAGTTTAGATAACTCATCTAACTTTGGCGTTAAAATCACTTCAATACGTCTGTTCTTCGCTTTACCAACATTAGAGTCGTTAGTTGCAATTGGTGCATATTCTCCGCGACCAGCAGCAGTTAAATTATCACGTTTAATCGCTTCATTTTTCTCTAATAATTTCACAATAGAAGTCGCTCTTTTTGCGGATAAATCCCAGTTTCCAGAAACAAACTCCGAACCTTTATAAGGATCATCATCGGTATGACCTTCAATTAAAACAGAAATATCTGGATTTTCAGATAATACTTGTGCTAACTGACTAATAGCCTTTTCACCTTCGATTCCAACAGCCCAACTTCCTGAGCTAAAAAGCAACTTATTTTCCATAGACACATAAACTTTTCCGTCACGTTGTTCTACAGTTAAACCTTTTCCTTCAAAGTCAGTTAAAGCATTAGAAATAGATTGCTTTAAGGTATTCATTGCTGATTCTTTAGATACAATCACTTGCTCTAATTCCGCAACGCGCTTACTTCTATCTTCTAAAGCTTTCTTTAATGATTCTAAACGAGCACTTTCGGCAGCTAACGCATTTTCCTTAGCTTCTAATTGTGCCAATAACTCTTTATTCTTTTTAGTATTTTCTTGTAAAGCACTCGAGCTATTTTTATCTAAAGCGTCATAAGAAGCTTTAAGCGTATTATAATTCGTTCTTGTTGCAGCTAAATCGGCAGCTAATTTATTTTTAGTATCAACCTCTTCGTTATACTGCTCTTTTAAATCACTGTAATCGTTAGATTGTGTATTACCTTGGTTTCTTAACGCTTCTAACTCATCGTTTAAAGCATTGTTCTCTTTTTTAATGTCTGCATATTTATTCTCTAAGTCTTTATAAACTTTTGGAGAGACGCAAGACGATACCAAAACGGCACCTAAGGCTAAAGTTAAAATATTATGTTTCATAAGGTTTTCTTTTATTATTATGATACTACTTTTACAACTACAAGCTTAATCTTAAAACTGTGTAATGTTTAAATTTAATTTATTTCTACAACTATTGGACAATGGTCACTATGTTTAGCTTCACCTAAAATAACAGCACGCTTTATTTGGTCTTTTAAAGCTTCTGAAACCATAGCATAATCTAGACGCCAACCTTTATTGTTATTTCTGGCGTTAGCGCGATAACTCCACCAACTGTATTGAATTAATTCTGGGTTTAAATAACGAAACGAATCTATAAATCCGTTAGCCATAAATTGCCCAATCCATTCACGTTCTGGCGGTAAAAAGCCTGAGACTTTTACTTTAGGGTTGTGAATATCTATCTCGTTATGACAAATATTATAATCGCCACAAACCACTAATTTTGGCACTTCTTTTAACAAATCAGTACAGTAATTCTGGAATAAATCCATATACTCAAACTTATGTTCTAAACGCTCAATATTCGTTCCACTTGGCAAGTACAAACTCATTACAGAACAAGTATCAAAATCGGCACGAATATTACGACCTTCAAAATCCATACTTTCAATTCCGGTTCCATATTCAACGTGATTAGGTTCTGTTTTACTTAAAATAGCAACACCACTATACCCTTTTTTTTGTGCACTAAACCAATAATTATATTTATAACCAGCGTCTTCAAAAACAGTTAAATCTAACTGCTCTTTATTAGCCTTTATTTCTTGCAAACACAACACATCTGGATTGGCGGCTTTTAACCAATCTATAAATCCTTTTTTTAAGGCGGCTCTTATACCATTTACGTTGTAAGAAATAATTTTCATTAGGCTGATTTTGAATGAATTTTAGCTAAAATAAATAATGGTTTAGTTTTATACCATATAATCGACAAAATAATATATAAATTCGTTTGTAATTTTTACCTTTTGTAATAATTAGCGGTTTTTAGAGTTTTAGTTTTAATGAAATTTAGGTTACTATTTTTATTGTTTTTAATGAGTTCGTTAGCGTTTTCGCAATCGGATAGTTTGCAGTTGACTCAAAAACAATTCAAATTAAAAGACACTATTACTATTGCGCCTTACAGTATTAGAAATATAAATTTTAAAGTTGAAACGCCTTCGGGAATTCTAATAGACGCTTCAAATTATACTATAGACTTTGCAACTTCCAAGTTACGTTTTTTAAAACCCATTACTACAGATTCAATTGTGGTTACTTACAAAACCTATCCTGAATTTTTAACACGCACTTATAAAGGTTTAGATGAGCGCATCATTGTAAAATCTACAGCAAATCAGAAAAAACTATACCAATTAAGACAACCTAACCAACAACCCGAACAAAGTCTTTTTGATGGCTTAACGACTTCTGGAAGTATTGCTAGAGGTGTTACTATTGGAAACAATCAAAACTCTGTTTTAAATAGTGAATTAGATTTACAAATCTCAGGTAAATTAAACGACAAAATCACGTTAAGAGCCAGTATACAAGATGCTAATGTGCCTTTACAAGAAAGTGGCTATTCACAAAAGCTAGACGAATTTGACCAAATTTTCGTAGAAGTTTTTAGCGACAAATGGTCTATTCGCGCTGGAGATATTGACCTTAACAATAGCACGTCGTATTTTTCTAAATTTAATAAACGTGTGCAAGGTTTACTGGTAAACACCAAACTAGGCAATGAAGAAAAAGACTTTAATGTATTTGGTGCTGGTGCATTGGTTCGCGGACAATTTTCTAGTTACCAATTTACTGCGCAAGAAGGAAACCAAGGTCCGTATAAATTACAAGGAAATAGTGGCGAGTTATTTGTATTAATTATTTCAGGAAGTGAAACCGTTTATGTAAATGGTATTGCGTTAAAACGAGGCGAGACCGAAGATTATATTATTGACTACAATGCAGGTGAAATTATTTTTAATGCCACTTACCCCATAACTTCCGAAATGCGTATTACGGTAGATTTTCAATTTAGCGAACGTAACTACTCTAGATTAATTGCTTATGGTGGCGGAGATTATAAAAGTGATAAACTACAAATAAGCGCTTCCATTTATTCGGAAAACGATTCTAAAAACAATCCTTTACAGCAAAACCTAAATGAAGAACAAGCTGAAATTTTAAGCAATGCAGGAGATAATGAAGCATTCATGGTTGCAAATTCTGAAATTCCAGAAGCCTTTAATGAAAATAGGATTCTTTATAAAAAAGAAACCGTTAGTGGCGAGGAAATTTATGTGTTCTCTAACGATGCTAACGACCAATTATTTAGTGTTCGTTTTACCGAAGTTGGCGATGGAAACGGCGATTACATTCTGGCAAACAGCAATACCATTAGTAATATTTTTGAATATGTAGCGCCAATTTCTGGCGTACCACAAGGAAATTACGCACCTATTATTCCGTTAGCAGCGCCTAGCAAATTACAAATGGGAATTGTTAATGGTATTTATACGCCAACCGAAAAAACAAAAGCACAATTTGAAATTGCTGGTAGTAAAAACGATTTAAACTTATTTTCCGGTATAGATGATGACAACAACAATGGGTTTGCGAGTAAACTTCGACTTACACAAGCTTTAGTAAAACAAGACAGTGCTTGGACCGTTAACGTTAATGGAGATTTAGATTTTATTCAAAAAGATTTCAGAACCATAGAACGTTTATATCGTGCTGAATTTAATAGAGATTGGAACTTAGATAATGGCACAGTAAATCCCGACATAGACTTAGGAAATCAAACCTTATTAACACTTAGCGCCGAAGCTTTAAAACATAAAAAAGGCTACTTAAACTATAGTTTTGACTATTTAGAATATGCCAATGCGTTTACAGGAACCAAACATAACATTAATGCTAACTATAATTTTAATCAGTTAAAATTTAAATCGCAATCTAGCTTACTAAACACCAACGAAATTAATTCAGAATCGCGCTTTTTTAGAACTTATAACGATGCACTTTATGACTTTAACAGACTATGGGTTGGTGCAGGATTTTCTTCCGAAGAAAACAAAAAACAACTAAAAGACACACAACAATTCACCAATTTAACACAGCGATTTACAGCTTATGAAGCTTATACAGGAATTGGGGATTCTACGAATGTTTATGCAGAAATTGGTTATAAATATCGTGTTAACGACAGTATTACAAATAACAGGTTAGATCGTGTAAACACCAGTAACACCTACTATTTAAAATCTAAATTAATTCAGAATAACTATACCAATTTAGATTTATATGTTAACTACAGAACCTTAAATTTTGAAAACGATTCCATTCCTAAAGAAGAATCGTTAAACTCACGTTTACAATACGGGCAAACGTTACTTAAAAACGGCATACAACTTAACACACTTTTTGAAACCAATTCGGGAAGTCTTGCGCAACAAGATTTCACCTATGTTAGTGTAGAACCTGGACAAGGTGCTTACCGTTGGATAGATTATAACCAAAATGGTTTACAAGAACTTGAAGAGTTTGAAATTGCACCTTTTCAAGACCAAGGAACCTTTATAAGAGTACTTTTACCTAACCAAGTTTTCGTAAAAACACATCAAAATAAATTTAGTCAAACCGTCACTCTAAATCCTTCAAATTGGAATCGATCTGAGAATAAAACCAGAAAATTCTTATCGCATTTTCATAACCAAAGTAGTTATTTAGTAAATCGTAAAATAAAAAAAGAGGCTAATAATTTTGATTTAAATCCGTTTTCATCATCCGAAAAAGAACGCTTAGGACTACAACAAAGCATTAGAAATATTTTCTTTTTTAACCGAGGAAAACAGCGCTACACAACAAGCTTTACGTATTCTAATAATAAAACATCTAACACGTTAAGTTTTGGTTTTATAGAAAACACTTTAGAAATCTACCAAATAGATTTTAATCATAAAATTCAAGAAAGCTGGTTAGTTACCTTAGAGTCTGCACTAAATAATTCCACGAGTAAAAGTGAAAATTTTAGCAGTAAAAATTTTAATATAGACGAAAGCTCACTTTTCCCAAAACTATCTTACTTAGTTGGCGCCAACACACATTTTGATTTGTTTTACCAATATTCTAACAAAGAAAACACCTTAAGTAATTTGGAGCAGTTAAAGCAAAACAAATATGGTGTTTCATTTGGGCTAACCGGAAAAGATGCCGCAAAAGGCTCTATAAATGGTGAATTTAATTTTATTAATAATGCTTTTGAAGGTAATAGTAATTCGCCAGTTGGATTTCAGTTATTAGAAGGTTTACAACCTGGACGTAACTTAACGTGGAATGTAATTGCCCAGAAAAAACTAACCAAATATCTTGACTTAAACCTAAGTTATTTTGGCAGAAAGTCTGAAACCAGTAATACCATTCATACGGGTAATGTTCAGTTGAAAGCTTATTTTTAGTTATAGTATGAAATTTTTCTTTTCCACTTATACTTCTTAACACCGTTAACAACTTTTAATATTTCTGTCCAGTTTTCGTGCTTGTCAAATTTATATTTAAAATCAGTTTTAAGAATTTGATTTCCAGAAATAGTAACTGTACTTGACAACAAATTATTTTCATAATAAAATTTAGTATTCTCTAATGCATATTTGTTTTCATATAATCTAGAATACTCTATCTTATTATTATACTTATCATAGTTAAATTTAATATGAGTATAACTCTTTACATCATTTGGTCTAGAAGAATATTCTATATAAATCAAATTATTAAATTTATCAAATCTTGAAAATCTCTTAAAAATCAACTTACTTTTTTCATTGTATTTTTTTTCTAAAATTAGATTCCCATTTTCATCATATTCATTTACTTCCATTAGTGATAATTCTCTATTTTTTAAAAAAATAGAATCACCTAGCTTCTGATACTCATCATTATTACCGAAATCTACCCTATACTTTTTTATGATTTTATTATCTCTATTCAAATCATAAAAAAATACTGAAATTCCATCATTATAAACCCGCTTATAATGAGTCATTCTGTTTTCTGAATTTCTATAATAATAAGTATGTACTATATCATTTGGTAAAATAGAGAAAGATGTAGTTGAAGCTATTATGGAATCTTTAGAATTGTAGACGTTTTTGATTTGAACAAAATCAGTTTTATCAGATATTTCATTTTCTTCTATTAATCTATTCTTAGTATCATATTCATATTTCAAAGTTAGATTATAGTCTTTATTAAAATCAGAAAAAGATTGATTCATCAATAACCCATTTCGACTGTACTTTCTTTTAAGATTTAGATACATATTATTATTGTCTTCCAGAAAACCAACTAAACTTCTTTTCCTATACATCTCTATATCAATCACATTTGAAGCTCTAGAAAATCGTTTGAAATCTCTTTTTAGATTTTTATCTAAAATTAAAATCTTATCATATACTCTTTTTGGATTACCATAAATAGTATCCATATTTTGTTAAGAAACACAAACAAACGTGCTAAAAAGACACATAAACAAAATTTTCATATTGATAATTTTTTATTAAAAATATTACAATTGCCCTTAACAAGAAAGCAAAGATGAGTAAACACAACTTTTCACTGAGTAAAACAAAAAAACTCCCAAACCTGAAATTCAGATTTGGGAGCCTTATTTATTGATACAACAAATTGATCTATTATCAAATTACCACATTAATAACCTACATTTTCTGTAACCAATGTTTCACATCAACTTCTTGCGCTATAATATCTTTTAAATCTGCAATAGCAACACGTTTTTGCTCCATAGTATCTCTATGTCTAATGGTTACCGTTTGGTTTTCAATAGTATTATGATCTACAGTAATACAAAATGGTGTTCCTGCTGCATCTTGACGTCTGTAGCGTTTTCCAACCGCATCTTTCTCATCATAAGTCACATTAAAATCCCACTTTAAGTCAGCTACAATTTGTTTTGCTATTTCTGGTAAGCCATCCTTTTTCACTAAAGGAAAAATGGCTGCTTTAGTTGGTGCTAAAACTGCTGGTAATTTTAAAACGGTTCTTGTTGTGTTGTTTTCTAATTCTTCTTCCATTAAAGCCGAAGAGAACACTGCTAAAAACATACGATCTAAACCAATAGACGTTTCTAACACATATGGTGTGTAGCTTTTGTTTTCTTCAGGGTCGAAATATTGTAATTTCTTTCCAGAATGTTCTTCGTGTGCCTTTAAATCGAAATCTGTACGCGAATGAATTCCTTCTAACTCTTTAAAACCAAACGGGAATTTAAACTCTATATCCGCAGCAGCATCAGCATAATGAGCTAATTTTTCATGATCATGAAAACGGTATTTATCCTCACCTAAACCTAAACTTTTATGCCAGTTTAAACGGTTGGTTTTCCAGTGCTCATACCAATCTTTTTGTGTACCTGGTTTAATGAAAAATTGCATTTCCATTTGTTCAAATTCACGCATTCTAAAAATAAACTGTCTTGCAACAAT
>DAISIZ010000069.1:0-11115 GCA_036821745.1 Aurantibacter sp.
AATTGCGGTTATACATTGTTGTGTGTAGTGTTTTATTCAATTTTTGTTTCCGTTTTCTATTCTCCAAGGTGGATTCAGTCGATTTTCTCCACCATAAAATAATATCAGTTGATTTCCGTCAACATCTTTTAATTTTGCTTCTCTCCATAACCATCTTTGGTCAGTTGGTTCTTGGTCGAATTCAATCCCTTTACTTTTTATTTTATCAACTTGCTCGTCAAGATTTTCACATTCAAAATACACATAGATTCCGTCTCCTTTTGGTAATTCGACCGTTTGATGAATTGAGAAAGTCGAGTTTCCATTTGGACATTCAAATCGAGCGTAATGTGGTAGAGATTCCACTATTAATTTAAGTCCCAATTTTTCATAAAAAGGGATTGATTTTGTCAAATCCAATGAAGGTACTGTTATTTGATTCAAGTTCATATTTTCTCGGTTGTCTTACATTACACACAACTTGTTATATAACAAGTTTTATTGTCGATATCCCGTAAATAAGTCAGGATATATTATAAGTTTAATTGTCGTTATCCAGTAAAGATAACTTAATAATTGAAACATAAAAACGAGATATAGCAACTTCTCAATCCTCACCCAAACCTTTAATTTCAACCTCATAAATGGCACTAAAAGCGTCAAAAGCAGTTTGAGCGTCTTTCTTTCTAACGGAGATAAAGACTTTACAATCCAGCTCTAAAACTTGATCGGTGACTTTTAAGTTTTTCTCTTTAATAATACGCATTACTTTGTTCATATTCTTGTAGTCAAAAGAAATGACATAAGGAATATCTATGGTTTTTTCTATAATTTTAGAAGCGTCTAAAGCCATTTGTGCACCAGTACGATAGGCATTAATAAGTCCGCCAACACCAAGCTTTGTACCACCAAAATAACGTACTACAACAATAAGTAAGTTGGTAACGTCGTAAGATTGTATTTGCCCATAAATTGGCATCCCAGCACTGTTGCTTGGTTCGCCGTCATCGTTAGCACGATAGGTAATTTTATCGGTTCCTAATTGGTAAGCATAACACCAATGTCCAGCATTACTATGTTGCTTTTTTAAAGCGTCAATGTGTGTTTTTACATCGGCTTCATTGGTAATAGGAAAGGCATAGTTAAAAAACTTAGAATTTCGGTCTTTAAATAGCGTTTCTTCCGAAGGTGCAATAATGGTTTTATAGGTGTCTTTTTGTTCCATACTACGCAAATGTAACTAATACAATACTAATAATAGCAACGCCAATTCCTAACCAGTTTTTTAGGCTTAAACGTTCTTTAAAAAAGAATAAGCCCACTAAAGTACTTAACATTACTACAGCAACATTATTAACGGTGAAAATAGTCGAGCTTTCAAAATTTGGCATATTTAAGGCTTTTAATAGCATATAAATAGAGTAGTAGTTAACCACACCTAAAACCACGCCACCAATAAGCGATTTATAACTAAAATTAAAACCTGTTTTAAGTGTTTTTAATCCTAATAATACAATACCAATTAAACCTGCAATTAAAAATACCGTTGCCGAAAATACCGGAATACCATTATCGGGTAAATAAGTGGTTTCAATATATTTTATTGAAGCATCTATAACACCAGAACCTAAAAATAGGAGTAATGGTAAACTGAAATTTTTAAGCGATAGTTTGGAGGCTTTTTTAGCTTTAATTGATGCTAAATAGACAGCGACTAAGGCTAAAATAATTCCTATGCTTTTTTGAAGGTTTAACGTTTCGTTATAAGCATAGAGTCCAAAAATAATAGGAATGGCAACACTCATTTTACTGGCAACCGAAGCAACCGATAAGCCATTTTTTTGTGCTGTTAATGCCATTACATTAAAAATACTAATAAACAGAATACCTAAACCAATCGCTCCTAAAAACCATTTGCTATTTGTGATTTCAAAGATTGAAACTGGCGCATCGTAATTATAAAACCCAACCAAACAAGCCGTGTAGTAATTCACTACAATAGCTTGAAGTGTATTCACTTTAAAGGTGTTAAAACACTTAAAAATGACAAATATTAGTGTGGAACAAAAAATGCTTAAAATTAGAAACATTAAAACAAGTGTGGTTTAAGTTTAAATAAGTCCACGACATCTTGAGTTTTTGGATCGTTATTCCAAGTACTAAAACCTAAATTGAAAGCAGAATCGGTATTTTCTTTAGTGTCGTCTATAAAAACGCATTCTCCAGCTTTTAGATTATTGTCGTTTAAAACAAAGTTGAAAATACTCTCGTCTGGCTTTCTAAAGTTTATCTCGTGCGATAAATAGAACTTATCAAAACACACTTTAAAATCTTCGTAAAAAGACACATTGACTTTAATGTAATCTATATGTAATTCGTTAGTGTTGCTTAATAGCAATAGTTTGTAATCGCCAGAAGCTTTAAGCTCCTGCAACCATTCCAAGCGATGTTTAGGGAAATCAAGAATAATAAAGTTCCAAGCATCAATAATCTCTTGTCGGCTAAGGTTGGTAAAGTTCTCTTCGTAGAAGTCTAAAAACTCATCCGTTTCCATTAAACCTTGCTCGTATAAGTTATTTATCGCTACAAGTTCTTCAGGGAATTCCTCTAAACCAAATAGTTTTAAAGCATTAGTATAAGCGCCTTCTTTATCTAAGTTGATAAATACATCGCCAAAATCGAATATTATAGTTGTTGTCATTTTGTGTTTTTTATTCTTATTCTCTTTTCAAAGGAAAGGGAATTGTTATGTTATATGTTGGTCTTCGACAAGCTCAGACTGACATTTTAGCCATTAATTGTATTTTGTTTTTAAAAGTAAGAATTTCTTCTTATTATTTTGTCATTTCGATGAACGGAGAAATCACATTGCAATTTAGTTGATTTATATTTTATGTTAGCTTCATTGTTGGTCTTCGACAGAGACTGTCTTGAGCGTAGTCGAAAGGCTCAGACTAACAGTTTAGCTATTAATTGTCTTTTGTTATTCAAATATAGTATTGTAGTTTGTTATAATTACAATTGAAGAAATCTAATGTCTTACTGAGCTTGTCGAAGTATGCATAAGAGTAAGAATTTCTTCTTAATATTTAGTCATTTCTTTGTTGTTACTTAATAACTATATTCTTATAAATATCTAATCGATTATTTAAAATCATTTCAGAATGAATTAAACAGCCACTAAGTTTCGGTGCTTTTGTACCATTTTTAAATTGAATCGTGCCAGAAAACACACGGGCTTCATCCCAAAGATTTTCATCTATGAACGTTTGTAAGGTTTGCGTGCCACCTTCAATAATAACTGAATTTATATGATGCTTAAAAAGAACAGCGCTAATTTGTTTTGCAATACTATCTTTTAAATGCCAATTTATAGTTTCAAATGTAAGCTTCGTACTTCCATCTTCGTGCTTGCTACTAACAGCTTCTTCACTTGTAATTACAATCGTATCAGCTTCAGCATTAAAAACTGACAAATTATGGTCTAATTTTAAGTTTCTGTCTAATACAATTCGCGTCGGATTTTTACCCCTATAATGTCTTGTGGTAAGACTTGGGTTATCGGCTTTAACTGTGTTTGTACCTACTAAAATAGCTTGCTCTTCGGCGCGCCATTTATGAACTAAGGTTTTAGAATAGGTATTGCTAATCCAAACGGGTTGCTGAGACGCTTTGGTTTCAGGACTTAAAAAGCCATCGGCACTTTCGGCCCATTTTAAAATAATGTAGGGACGCTTTTTATTATGAAAGGTAAAAAAACGTTTGTGATGCTCTTTGCATTCCGCTTCTAAAATACCAACCGTAACGTTGCAATTAGCATTACGTAATCTCTTAATGCCTTTTCCTGCCACTTCAACATTGTCATCAATACAACCAATAACAATGTTTTTAATGCCTTTTTTAATGATTAAATCACTGCAAGGCGGTGTTTTTCCGTAATGGCTACAAGGTTCTAAAGTCACGTAAATAGTACTGTCTTTTAAAACCGAAGCATCTTTAATGTTATTAATCGCATTAACTTCGGCGTGACTGCCACCATAAGGACTGGTAAAGCCTTCTGCAATAATTTTGTTATTATGCACAATAACAGCGCCAACAGTTGGATTTGGACGTGTCGTTCCTAAACCGTTTTTAGCGATTTGTAAAGCACGACGCATATAGATTTCGTGATTCTGCACGACTAAAACTTTAATTTAATAGTTTCTGTTTTATCTACGGTATAGCTATGCGAAAAACCAAAGACTTTGTATTTAATATCGCCTTTGTATTGCACTTTTATTTTCTTCGAGAATAAGCTACCAATTAATCCGCCAAGGTTATTGTTACTGTATAGACTATCCGTTGGGATTTTAGCCGTTAATGGTACCGTAAATTCTTTTTTAGCTGGTACTTTAAATGCTTCCGAAGACACGTGAGCAATTTCATTCCCGTTAACCGATACCATAATGGCTTCCGTTTCTAATTCGCCACCAACATCGTTAGGGTTATTAAATAAGGCTTCAGCTTTTAAAGTGATCAATTTTGAAGTCGATTCGGTCACTTCTATATTTTTTACTGAAATAAATTCAGGTTTTTCATTCACTTTACAGTTACTTACCGTTAAGAACACTGTTAATAATAATAGGAATTGTTTCATTTTTAAAAAATTTAATAGCTGTATCTTCACATCGTAAAATTACTACTTAAAAGTGAACAAAAATAATATCAATATAAGAGAAATACAGCAAAGTGATAATGCACAAATTGAACGTGTGATTCGCGACTGTTTTCCAGAGTTTAATTTGCCTTTAATAGGAACGGCTTACGAAGATCCTGAGACCAAACAAATGTTTGAGTCCTACCGAAACACTAACGAAACCTATTTTGTAGTGGATTGCGATGGCACCATTTTAGGTGGCGCTGGTATAAAGCCATTACCAGGTTTAGAAACGACGGTTTGTGAGCTTCAAAAAATGTATTTTTCGCCTAAAGTCCGCGGATTAGGAGCCGGAAAGCGTTTGTTTCAGAAATGTTTAGATGAAGCCAAGCGTTTAGGTTATCAAAAAGTATATATTGAAACCTTAGAGCAATTAGAAACTGCTGTGCATATTTATGAGAGTTTTGGTTTTAAGCATTTAGATGGACCAATGGGCGAAACCGGACATTACTCGTGTGGAATTTGGATGGTGAAGAGTTTGTAGTCTATTAAGTTGGCAGTATTTTAGTCATCAGTCCTCAGTGTTTGAAGTAAGTAATCTGTTTAAATGAGTCGTCAGTTCGAGTGTTTTTAATTTGAAGCATAGCGGAAAACTAAAAATGTATCGAGAACTTTGCAGTAGGCAGTGATTTAGTCATCAGTCATCAGTGTATGAAGTAAGTAGTCTGTTTAAATGAGTCGTCAGTTCTAGTGTTTTTAATTTGAAGCAAAGCGGAAGATTAAAAATGTATCGAGAACATCTCAGTAATAAACAATAGCAATAAAAAATAGATAATAACCAATAATAAGATTTTTTGAAACTAAAAGACATAGAACAGTTATTTCATAAGGAATTAGACGCATTATTTGGTAAAGATGAAGTGTCTCAGTTTTTCTATTTATGTATAGAAGCTTTTTACAAACTATCACGTTTGGATTTAGCTTTAGATACCAACTTAGCTATAACTGTTGAAGAACAAAGCACTATTTTAAACGCCTTAGAGCAATTAAAACAGGAGCAACCCATACAATATATTTTAGGCGAGACCGAGTTTTACGGATTACCGTTTAAAGTGAATGCCAATACATTAATTCCAAGGCCAGAAACCGAAGAATTGGTGAGTCTAATTATAGATAATGTAAAGCAGAGTAATGAGCCAAAAGTAAATAGCCAAGAATCAATAACTATATTAGATATCGGTACCGGAACTGGTTGTATTGCTATTTCGTTAGCTAAAAATATTACGAACGCTAAAGTGTATGCTTTAGATGTAAGTCCGGAAGCTTTAAAAATGGCTAAGAAAAACGCAAAGCTTAATAACGTTAATGTCACTTTTGTTGAAGCCAGTATTTTAAATCCATCCAAATGGCGTGACGTATTTAAAGAGGTTACTTTTGATGTTGTGGTGTCTAATCCGCCATACGTGCGAGAATTAGAAAAAGCAGAAATACAACCAAATGTATTAAATCACGAGCCATATTTAGCTTTGTTTGTCGAAGATGATAATCCGTTAGTGTTTTACAAAGCCATTACTGAGTTCGCCGAACAAAAACTAAAGCCAAATGGACAATTGTATTTTGAAATTAATGAGTATTTAGGGAAAGAGATGAAAACGTTAGTAGAAGCGTATCAATTTAATAACGTTGAAATAATGAAAGACATCTTTAAAAAAGATAGAATGTTGAAAGCGAAGTTTTCAATGTAATAATTTTCTAAATTAAAACTAACTTCTAACCACTAAAGACTAATAACTAAAAAAAATGAATTCAATCGCTGTATTTTGTGGTTCTAAACTTGGAACCGATAACATATTAATAGAAAACACCTATAACATTGGAAAAACCTTTGCTGAGCAAAACATCACCTTAGTGTATGGTGGCGCTAAAATTGGTTTAATGGGAAAAGTAGCTCAAGGTGCTTTAGACCACAAAGGAAAAGTGATTGGTATTATTCCAGAGTTTTTACAAACCCGTGAAATAGTGTCTAATGAGTTGTCGGAATTAATCACCACCAAGAATATGCACGATCGTAAAGTGATTATGTACCAAAAAAGCGATGGTTTTATCATTATTCCTGGCGGATTTGGCACTATGGACGAGTTTTTTGAGATTTCAACTTGGGGACAATTAGGACTGCATACCAAACCCATTGGTATTCTTAATACCAATGGTTATTACGACGATTTAATAAAGCAATGTCAAAAAATGGTCGATGTTGGCTTTTTAGCCCAAACTAATGTGGATGCTATTTTAGTGAGTGATACTTTAGATGATTTGTTAGATAAAATGGCTAATTTTAAACCACTACCAAAACCAGAATGGTTAGACGTGTCTAAATTATAATAATGTATAAACCGCTTCTTTACATACTATGCTTGTGTTTCTGTTTTGCTTGTAAGCAAAGCACAAAGTCTGATACTTTAAGTCAATCAGATAAGGATAGAGTTGAAGTCATTACACATTTAGAAAAAGAGTTTTTGGGGCGAGTTGGTATAATGCAACTTAAGAAACCGTATTTAATTTCAAACCGAATTTTTAATGTTTACAATAATCTAATTCCAACTTATGTTGAGCTGTTAGATTTAAAAAAGGTATTTAAAAACCATAAATCAAGTACTAAATTTGGTTTAGAGCGACAAATAGCAGTGTTAGATAGTGTTAAGACTTTTGTTGCTTATCAGTTTGATGAGAATGAACAAACGATTTATAAACTGGTTAATTATACCAGTGACTATGTTTACATAGATGATATGGAAGTGTCTTATTTCGATTTAACCACCAAAATGAACACGATTGATACGTATCTATTTCAGCAGAAGCTATTTGTTCACAATAAGGAAACTGATAAAGCGGTGACTTTTCATTTTAATTCTAACGGTACGTTTACCAAAGTTGAAGAACCCACGCAATTCAATTTTAAAGCATTAAAAGAATATAAGCACGTCGATGAATTTTTAGCCAATTATAATAGACGAGTCGTTAAAGCTAAAAACGGATTAATTATAAGAGATAGTTTAGGAGCGAAGATTGGAAAATATAACTTTTTAGAAAGTGTCTCTGTTTTAGAGTATGGTAAAGAATCTATAACAATTACCGATAACGGTAAGAAGATAAAAGGTGTTAAAGCTAAAGTGATTATAAACCCTAAAACTCTAAAGAAGGACCAAAACTACTTTGTGCCTAAAAGTAATATAGGTTATGTGTTTACGGGGTTTTTATATAAAGATGAAACCGAAGAACAAAACTATGTTTATGATTATTTTGGACTTAAATTAAGTCAACATAACGAATATATTACGCCATTTAGTTTAAAAGAATTGTTTGACATTAAAACAGTAAACATTAAAAACTATAAAAATAGAGTTATAAAAACACCAAACGTTAAAGATGTTACAAAGCTTTATAAAACGAATAAAACGATTAGTTTAAAAGCTGAAAATGGTAATGTCGTTAAGTATAAGGATACAACATATTCCAATAGAGAATTCGAGCCAACAAAGCTATTTTATGTTTCGGAAGACCAAGATTTTAGGGATGCATATATTGTAAATTACCAAATGCTATTTGATTATAGACACTTTTACTTTGTAGATAAACAAACTGGCGAAACGACCAATACGTATTTTGGTGGTTATCCGTATGCTTCACCAAATAAGGATATCATCATTTCTGTAGATTACGATGCCGAATGTCCAAGTCAACGTACGTTGTTTATTGATAAAATGGCTAACAATAAACTAATTAAGGTGTTACAAGTTCACTTTGATACCGAAAAACAAAAAGAATTGAATTTTGTTAAAACAACCGACAAAAACGAATTATATTGGCTAAGTAATACCGAGTTTATCGTGAAGTTTTGGGGTGCAACCGAATGTTATGATGATACCACGAATTACTTTTATTTTAAGTTTAAGCTGAAACAAAGCCTGTTAGATATTTTAGAATTGTATTAAATGACTATTAAAAATCAAATTGAAGCTTTACGTAACGAATTACGTGAACACAACCATAATTATTACGTATTAGATAATCCAACCATTTCGGATTATGATTTTGATATCAAACTAAAAGAATTACAAGCTTTAGAAGCCAAGCATCCTGAATTTTATGATGCCAATTCACCAACTTTACGTGTTGGAGGTGAAGTCACTAAAAACTTCGAGACTGTAGTACACGAACACCGAATGTACTCTTTAGATAATTCGTATTCTTTAGAAGATTTACAAGACTGGGAAACACGTCTTAAAAAGCAAGTAGATGGCGATATTAACTATACTTGTGAGCTAAAATACGATGGCGCAAGTATAAGTCTAACCTATGAAAATGGTAGTTTAGTAAGAGCGGTAACTCGTGGCGATGGTTTTCAAGGTGATAATGTGACGACTAACATTAAAACGATTAATTCTGTGCCTTTACAGTTGAAAGGTAATTATCCGCCAAAATTTGATATTCGCGGGGAAATTGTTTTGCCTTTTGAAGGTTTTCATAAAATGAATGAGGAACGCTTGGAAGCAGGTGAGGAGCCATACAGAAATCCACGAAATACGGCTTCTGGTAGTTTAAAACTTCAGGATAGTGCTGAGGTTTCAAAACGACCTTTAGAATGTTTACTATATAATTTAACCGGACGAAACTTAGGTGTTTCAACTCAAAATGACAGTTTAGAATTAGCTCGTGAAATGGGGTTTAAAGTGCCAGAAGCGTCTAAATTAGTAGATAGCATCGATGAGGTTTTTCAATTTATAACGTATTGGGATAAAGAACGTCATAATTTACCTTATGAAACCGATGGTGTTGTGGTTAAAGTGAATAACCTTCAACAGCAAGAAGAATTAGGATTTACAGCCAAAGCACCACGTTGGGCAATGGCTTATAAGTTTAAAGCCGAACAAGTTTCAACTAAATTAATAAGTATAGATTACCAAGTTGGTCGTACAGGAGCGATTACACCTGTTGCTAATTTAGAACCAGTAGAATTAGCTGGAACTACCGTAAAACGTGCCAGTTTGCATAATGCAGATCAGATTGAAAAATTAGACATTAGAATTGACGATACCGTTTATGTAGAAAAAGGTGGCGAAATTATTCCTAAAATCATTTCAGTAGAATTAACCGAAAGACCAGAACATTCTACGCCGACACAATACATTACTAATTGTCCTGAATGTCATACCGAATTACAACGTTTAGAAGGCGAAGCCAAACACTTCTGTCCAAATGTTTATGGCTGTAATCCACAGGTTATTGGTCGTATTCAGCATTTTATATCACGCAAAGCTATGGATATTGATGGTTTAGGTGGCGAAACAGTGACTTTATTAGTTAATGCAGGTTTAATTACAAATTATGCCGATTTATATCAACTTAAAAAAGAAGACGTTTTACCATTAGAACGTATGGCAGAGAAAAGTGCTGTGAATTTAGTGAATGGAATAGAAGCGTCTAAACAAATCCCTTTTGAGCGCGTATTATTTGCTTTAGGGATACGTTATGTAGGTGAAACCGTTGCTAAAAAATTAGCCAAGCATTACAAGAGTATTCACGCGATTAGTAAAGCATCTTTAGAAGACTTAATTGCTGTAGATGAAATAGGAACAAAAATTGCCGAAAGGGTTAAAGAGTTTTTTGCCAATGAGTACAATGTAGAATTAGTGTCGCAATTAATTCTATCAGGTGTACAATTAGAAGCGTCTGCTGAGGTATTAGCCAATCAAACCGAGGTTTTAAAAGGCGATATAGTTGTGGTTTCTGGAGTCTTTGAAATCGTATCAAGAAACGAATTAAAGAAACTAATTGAAGATAATGGTGGTAGAGTATCATCATCAATTTCATCTAAAACAAGTTACATTGTAGCAGGTGATAAAATGGGGCCAAGTAAGCTTGAAAAAGCCACTAAACTTGGTGTCGCTTTAATTAGCGAAAAAGATTTTTTGGAAAAGCTAAATTAAGACCTATATTTGACAGCCCAAATTTTGTAAATGAAACCTATTCATACTAAAATAGTTACGTTAATATTAATAATACTTACAGTAATGTTTTTTATTGGTGTTTTAACAAATAATCCTTTTTTAGAAGGTTTATTTAAAACGTTGATATTATTTACGTTTGTACTGTTTTATTTTACAAAATCGAGACGTAAAAATTTATTGTTTGGAGGTTTTTTGTGTTTTTTAACAATAGCCGAAGGTTCCAAAGTTTACTTCGATTTTAAGTATGATTTATTTTCGGCGACGACAAATACTTTCTTTATTGTCGCGTATTTATTGCTTATTTTCTACATTCATTCTAATATGAATACAGTAAAAGTTTTAAAGGAGTATTGGTTGCAAACGTTATTTTTATTCGGATCCAGTCTTTATATTTTATATAACTTAAATAACATTATGTCTTTAGCAGATAAGTATGATTTTTATAGCCATACTTATTTAATTGAGAACGCTTACAATGTGATTATTCTTTGG
>DAISIZ010000070.1:0-10964 GCA_036821745.1 Aurantibacter sp.
GTTGAGAATGCAAATGGTCCAATCCAAGCAGATGTTCCGTCTACTCCACAATCAGCTTGTACATAGTATTCGTAATTATTAGAAGCTGTTAATCCTGTTAAGTTAAATGGATTTGCAACTCCAGTAGATGTAGCTGTTCCTGTAACAGTTCCTGCTGCAGTAATGTCTACTAATTCAATATTCCATAATACAGCACCTCCTACTTCTGTCCAGCCTAAATCTGCTGAAAAATCGTCAATGTTAGTTGCTGTTAATGTAATTGGATCTTGACATAATGGTGGCGTCGCAGAAACAATTGTTGGTGATTGGAAACAGAATCCGTATTCAAATCCTGCTCCACCTACAGTGTCATCAAAATAAATTCTGTACTTAAATCCTGATAACTGAGTTGGTGTAAAAGCGGCAATATTAAGCACATCTGTTGTATATACTTCTGAAGTTCCTCCACAAAAATTGTCTGTTGGAGCTCCAGCGGTATCTGCTCCAAAAGCAGAACCAATAATATTCCACATACTTGCATCTGCATCCCAATATTCAAATTGTAAGATATCGCCTGTGTTTCTGTTGTATACATAATCTCCAGAAACTGTAACCCATGTTTCTCCAGCTCCATGAGCAGCAGTCAAGTCAATTACAGGTGATTCAGCAGCAATATCATCATCACTTCCACTTCCAGCATCATCATCATCGAAAGCAAAATTTGCAGTAGTAGCTGGATCAGCTTCGAAAGCAGTAGCCCCTGTATTATATGTTCCAGTAACTACCCAGCCAGCATTAGGCCAAGATGCGTTTTGATTTAATGTTTGCGAATAAGCACTTAAGCTAAATGCTAATAAAGCAAAACACAATAATGTATTTTTTTTCATATCTATAATTATTTAATTAAAATCACATAAATTTAAACAAATAGCAGATTAATTATCTACAAAACCCCACCTATTCGATATATTTTAAAAATAAGCGTCTATAAACCGCTATATAAAATAAGCGTACAAAAAAAGCACCAAATCGATGAATATGGTGCTTTTAAAGAAAATGTTAAAATTTATTTTAGCCTTTTAACCAAGCTTTACGTGTATTGTTTTGAGCTGGAGTTGCTTCAGGATTAACCATTAAACTTTCTCCGTTAGTATAAGACTGTGTTAAGGTCGTTTTGATATTCACTTCTTTACCATCACGAACTAAAACTACATCAATCTCTTTTCCTGGTTTCCACATAAATACTTTTGTAAATACGTTATTGGCAGTTTGTAAAGTTACTTTTTCACCATCAACCGATTTGATTATATCGTTTTCCTTTACACCTGCATCATTCCAAAAACTATTTTTAGCCACTAAATTATTAAAAAATACAGATCCTTCATTTGGATTAACACCAACTATTAATGCTTGTCCGTTTTGGATATAACTTGTTTTAATTTTAGAAGATCCCATTTTTAAACCAACTTTAGTAAAAAATGCTTTGTAATCAATTGGCGTTGTTCCTTCAACGTGAGTTTTTAAGAAATTTCCAACACTTGGATACGTCATCGCTGTGATTTCATCTATAATGTTTTCATCTACAAATGGTTTGTTTTTACCATATTTAGCCGATAATTCTTTCATTAATGATAACATACTACGGTTACCATTACTTTCTTCACGCATTAAAATATCAATACACATACCAATTAAAGCACCTTTTTGGTACACATTTAAGTATTGCTCAGAATATGGTTTGTCTAAAATGTTTTCACTCATTTTAGTAAAACTCATTGTATCATTCATTGCTGAAGCCGATCCAATTTTACCTAAGATTTTGTTGTAAAAATCACCTTCTTCTTGTAACCCTTCATATACCTGAAAGTGTGTTGCAAAGTATTCTGTTACACCTTCATACATCCATAAATGCTTAGAAAATGTTGGGTCGTTATAATCAAAATAATGCACGTCTTCAGAATGTACACTTAATGGCGTTACAATATGGAAAAACTCGTGAGAAACCACATCTGTCATACTACTTGCTAAAGCGCTATCTGGCATTGACTCAGGTAAAACAACTACTGTAGATGTATGGTGCTCTAAAGCTCCAAATCCTTTTGGTGCATCTTGAGCTTGTGGTGCTAAGTATAAGTAAATATCGTAACGTGGTGTACTATTTACATCACCTAAGTATTTCTTTTGAGCTAACATCATTTTGTACATGACATCTTTAATTTTAGATGCTTTGTGAATTCCTGTTGGAGAATACACACTTAATACAATTTTAATATCACCAACTTGAAATTCTTCAACATCTAACTTCCCATAAAACATTGGGTTGTCTGTAATGTCAAAATAACGTGGTGCGAAATAACTTGATAACGTATTCCCATTTTCTAAAACTTTAGAAGCTGTTTCTTGTAATGCAGAAGTTCTTGCAAAGTCTGAAGATGCTTCAACATCTAACGTGTATTGTGCATTTTTTAAGCTATCAAAATAACCAATAAAACCGTGTAAGTTTAATACGTAGTTTGTTGGTTCTATATTTGTTCCACTTGGTGAAAATGGTACTTCGTTACCTATTCCTCCAACCGCTTCTTGATCAAAAGTATCGTTAACATTATAGGTAATATAATCTATTTGTGTTGCGTTTTTAATCGTCCACGTGTTGGTATCATCTTTAGTAGCTTCTAAAACTTCTCCTTTATAGTTAAAGGCTTTAAAATCGTCTACATACTTACCAAAATCACTAATTGAGTACGTTCCTTGTACTACTTTTGGCAGTCTATAGGTTATAGTTTCGGCAGTAAAACGACCAGGATTAATCGTTACTGGCGCTTTATCGTCTACTACTTTAGATAAATCGATTTTTGTTTTAATTGGCGTCGCTGAAGCTAAGTCGTTACTCACGCTTTTAGAACCATTACAGCCTACAAGCAAAAGACTTGTTACCACTGCAGAATACACTAATTTTTTCATATTAAATTGTTTGATTGCTATATAAGTGGCCAAAAGTAAAATTTGTTACACTTTATTCCCTAAACTTTTTGTTAAAATACTTTTTTTAAGGTGATGTGTTTTAAGTTGTATTATTATATTTGATAAACTTTAAAATATATGCAGTTTAAATACCCGGAACTTTTTTACGCTTTCTTTTTACTGCTTGTCCCTATTTTAATTCACTTATTTCAACTTAGAAAGTTTAAAACCGAACTTTTTACCAACGTTGCCTTTCTAAAACATTTAAAGTTAAAAACCCGTAAAAGTTCACAACTTAAAAAGTGGTTAGTATTAGCGTCACGACTATTATTTTTAGCGATGCTTGTTTTTGCTTTTGCACAACCGTTTTATTCAAAATTTAAGCAAGAGAATTTAAGCAAGGAAACGGTTATTTATTTAGATAATTCCTACAGTTTAAAAGCTAAAGGTCAAAAAGGTGAATTGTTTCAAGAAGCGTTACAAGACTTAATTAGTAAGTTACCAAATAGCGAAACCATAAGTGTTTTGACAAATACTGAAGTTTACCGAAACACGACACTTAAAGCTATAAAAAACGAATTATTAAAAACACCATTTACAGCAAATCAAATACCTTATAAATCGGCATTATTAAAAGCGTCGTCTTTATTTTCTAAAAATGAAGAGAGCCGTAAAAACTTAATATTTGTAAGTGATTTTCAAGATAATAACGTCTTATTCGATGCGTCTAAAAAAGGCTATCAATTAGATTTAGTACAACTAAAACCAGAAAACACCAACAACACATTTATAGATTCAATTTACATTGCCGAAAGCAGTATAAATACCAAAGAATTAGTCGTTAAAATTGGTTCTAAAACGAATAAAGAAGAATTGTTGCCGTTGTCTTTATATAATGACAATGTTTTAGTCACTAAGTCTTCAATTACAACTAAAAACGGTAGTGAAACACGTTTTACAATTCCAAACACCGAAAGTTTTAATGGTAAGATTAGCTTTAACGACAACAATTTAGCGTTTGATAACGATTATTATTTCAGCATAAAAAAACAAGATTTTATTAATGTGCTTGAAATTAAGTCGGCTACGGCAAACGACTTCTTAAAACGTATTTATACTAAAGATGAATTTGTTTTCACATCGGTAGAACAAAACCAATTGGATTATAGTTTAATTGAAAAGCAAAACACCATTATTTTAAACGATTTAGAACAATTACCACAATCGTTAATTTCGGCTTTACTTAATTTTAAAACTAACGGCGCAAGCATCATTGTAATACCAAATAAAGAAAGTAATGTCACGACCTATAACACCTTATTAAAGAACCTTAATTTTGGTCGTTTAGACGTATTAAATTCAACTAAAAAAAGCATTACTAACATAAACTATGCGCATCCTTTATACGCTAAAAATGTATTTGAAAAGCAAGTAAAAAACTTTCAATATCCTACGGTAAATAGCTTTTTCAACCCTACGTTTAACAATACTTCAAGTGTTTTAAAATTTGAAAACAACACGCCATTTTTAGCCTCTAAAAACAACACTTTTGTGTTTACGGCTTCATTAAATAATGGGAATTCTAATTTTACGCTTCAAAACTTAGTGGTACCAACGTTTTACAACATTGCCTTACAAAGTTTACCTACGCAACAATTGAATTATCGTATAGGCGAAACGCACAACATTTCAATAAATAATCAAATTGATAACGATAAAGTGATTCATTTAAAAAATGGAGAGTTTAGCTTTATTCCGTTACAGAAAAAGCAAAAAAACAACGTCATTCTAACTACATCGGAATTACCTGAAGTTGCCGGTCATTACAAGGCGCAATACGTCACAAACACTTTACAAACGTTAAGTTACAATTACAACACCAGAGAAAGTGTATTGCGTTATCATAATTTAAATGCATTTGATAATGTGAGTACGAATTTAAGTACCGTAATAAATAGTATCCAAAGTGACTTTAAAATTAATGCACTTTGGAAATGGTTTGTTATTTTTGCACTGTTATTTCTGTGTATAGAAATGTTACTCCTAAAATTTTTAAAATGAATTTGATTATAAAATCCGCCAAGATTATAGATTCTAAAAGTGCTTACCACAATTCAATTAAAGATATCTTGATTGAAAATGGTCGCATTACAAAAATTGAAGATTTTATAGAAAACACCAACAATTACGACACTTTAGAGAAAGAAAACTTACATGTTTCGCAAGGTTGGTTTGATAGTAGCGTGTGTTTTGGAGAACCTGGTTTTGAGGATAGAGAAACGCTACAAAATGGTTTACAAACTGCAGGGAAATCAGGATTTACAAGTGTTGCCGTAAATGCCAACACCAACCCTATTCCTAATAACAGTTCTAATATTTATGCTGTAAAAGGACAAACGCAAAATCACGCCGTTAACTTTTTACCAATTGGCGGAATGACCGTTAATAGCGAAAGCGTAGATTTAGCCGAGTTATTTGATATGCAAACCGCTGGCGCCATTGCTTTTTACGATTATAAAACGCCTATTAAAAACCCGAATCTTTTAAAGATTGCTTTACAGTACACCAAGAATTTTAATGCTTTTCTTTGTTCGTTTCCTTTAGAAAAAAGAATTGCTGGTAAAGGTGTTATGAATGAAGAAAAACTAAGCACAATGTTAGGCTTAAATGGTTCGCCAAATTTAGCTGAAGCAATGCAAGTTTCTCGTGATTTATTCTTGTTAGAATACACCAAAGGACAATTACATATCCCAACGATTTCAACAAAAGAAAGTGTCGATTTAATTCGCGAAGCTAAAAATAAAGGACTTAACGTAACTTGTAGTGTGGCGATACATAACCTGTATTTTACAGATGATATGTTACACGATTTTAACACGCAATACAAGGTAAATCCGCCATTGCGAACACAAGACGATATTGATGCGCTTTTAGAAGGTTTAAACAATGGTACAATTGATTTTGTTACCACGGACCACAACCCTATTACTATTGAAGATAAAAACGTAGAGTTTGAACACGCCTCTTACGGAACTATTGGTTTAGAAAGCGCTTTTGGAGCTTTAAACACAATTTTTCCTTTAGAAAAAGCGATTGACTTATTAACAGCTGGAAAACAATTATTCCAAGCACAACAGTATATTATTGAAGAAAATGAAATAGCCGATTTAGCATTCTTTAATCCGGAAAACGAATACACGTTTACTTTAAACGATATTCAATCTAAATCTAAAAACAGCATCTTTTTAAATCACGATTTAACAGGAAAAGCTTACGGTATTTTTGCCAACAACCAATTATTAGTAAACTAATGACTACAGAACAAATTAAAGACGGTAAAACCTTAGCTATAGTAAGCTACTTTACCTTTATTGGCTTAATTATAGCCATCATAATGAATTTAGAAAAAAAGAATCCTTTTGTAAATTTTCACGCCAGACAAATGTTAGGCTTAATCCTAATGCTTATTTTCTCTAACATTTGTGAGAAATATGTGCACACTTGGATAGGTTCAGGATTTTGGGCAATTACCTTTATTTTTTGGATTATAGGTTTAGTTTATGCCATTCAAGGTGAAGCTAAAACATTGCCAGTATTAGGAGAAACGTTTCAAAAATGGTTTAAAAACTTACAATAATGCCCAACTTATCTTTAGAACACATTGTGCGTAAATCGACATTAACCGAAAATGCACCACTTTTAATATTACTTCACGGTTATGGTAGCGACGAGAATGATTTATTTTCATTTGCTTCGGAATTACCAGAGGAATTATTCATCATTTCGGTAAAAGCACCTTATCCGTTACAACCTTATGGAAATGCTTGGTACGCCATTAATTTTGATGCCGAAAACAACAAATGGAGTGACGACGAACAAGCCAAAGAATCACGTGATTTAATTGCAAAATTTATAGATGAAGCTTGCGCTGAATATCCTGTAAATAAAGACAATGTAAACTTATTAGGTTTTAGTCAAGGTTGTATTTTAAGTTTTGGAATTGCATTGACTTATCCTGAAAAGATTAAAAACGTTATTGGTTTAAGCGGATATATAAACGAAAAGATTTTCAATTTAAAATCTAAAGAAGCTTATAAGAACTTAAAAATATACAGTTCTCACGGTTTAGTAGACCAAGTGATTCCTGTAGATTGGGCAAGACAAACCAAACCCTTTTTAGAACATTTAGATATTGATATTACCTACAACGAATTTCCTGTTGGTCACGGCGTAGCACCACAAAACTTTTATGAGTTTAAGGAATGGTTGGTTAAACGTTTGTAAACAATTCACAATATAATCAAAAAGCTACTTTTAACGAAGTAACTTTTTTTTTGTGTCTTACTACATTTTAATCAGTTTATAGTTTTGTTACTATTATAGTTTAAATTTTCAGTTAATAATCAAACAGGAGATATTATTAATTGGATTAAACTTTAAACAAATGAAACATCTAATTATAAACAGCTTTATCTTATTATTTACCATAACAAGTCTTGCACAAAACGTTGTAGCGTTAGAGACACAATATTCAACAAATTTTTTAGCTCGAAATACATATTTCAAAGACATAAATGGAGAGCTTAATAAGTTTATTGGGACTTGGAAATACGAAGACACAAGTACCATTTTTGAAATTACTTTTTCTAAAAATGAAAATACCGGTACAATGCAAGATTGTGCAGAAGATGAATTAACTGCTCAATTTAAATTAACACAAAATAGTATAGAGCAATACAATACTTATATTAATAATTATGGGAAAATGATTATTGCTGGTGGCTTTTACGTAAAGCATCAATATGATACTTCAGGTAATACTACAGAATTACCTGTTTCTGTTAACCGCTATCATTTAGGTATTGTTGAACCAGATTTCATCAATTTAATTGGTTCTTCTGACTTAACTATTGAGTATCAAAACAATTTAGGTATAGAAAAATTAAATTGGACTAATTTAATTAGCAAAGCATATGATTATAATACCAATCAACAAGTAAACATTTATAAAATGCCCTTAGAAATGATTTTAATTAAACAATAAAATTGACTTAAAACATTAAAAAAGCCACTTTTAACGAAGTGGCTTTTTTTTATACTAATAACAGTAGTTTTTCAAACTTCATGTAATTAAACGCATTGTTTTTCGACTTTATAGAACTTACTACTAATTCTAAACGTTAACCAATGATATTGATTTTACTTTTTTTAGCCGCGTGTTTTTTAGCCTACAGCAATGGTGCCAACGATAATTTTAAAGGTGTAGCCACTTTATTTGGTAGTGGAACTCTTAACTATAAAAAAGCTATTACTTGGGCAACAGTAACTACGTTATCAGGTTCAATCGCAGCAATTTTTCTTGCAAGTACATTAGTAAAAAATTTTTCCGGTAAAGGTTTAGTTCCCGATGCTTTAATTCAAACACCAGAATTTGCCATTTCAATTGCTGTTGGAGCGGCTTTAACGGTATTTTTAGCTACTAAAATAGGTATGCCTATATCTACAACACATAGTTTGGTTGGTGCTTTATTTGGTAGTGGTGTTGTAGCCGTTGGAACGGCTTTTAATTTTGGGAAATTAGCCAGTACTTTTTTAATGCCATTAATAGTAAGTTCGCTTATGGCCGCAGTAGCAAGTTTTATAGCATATCTTATTTTTAGAAAATTGCGTAAAACAATTGGTGTGACTAAACAAACCGCATTACGTATTGAAGAAGAATTAGTTCCTGTTATAAAAGACAACAATACCAATGAATTTGTAAGTATAGATACTAAAAAGCAAATCACAGTTAAAATCACTAACGACCTTAAAAGTTTAGAAACTTACAACGGTACTATTTTAGGAATAAGTTCTCAAAATCTTTTAGACTTTGCCCATTATATAAGTGCAGGAATAGTAAGTTTTGCCAGAGGATTAAATGATACACCAAAAATTGTTGGGCTTTTAATTGTTATTAATGCCTTAGATATTAAATGGGGAATGATTGCTGTAGCATTAGCAATGGCTATTGGTGGTTTAATTAATTCTAAAAAAGTTGGTGAGATGATGAGTAAAAAAATCACACCAATGAATAGTGGTCAAGGATTTACCGCGAATCTAATTACAGGATTATTAGTTACCACTGCAAGTATTCACGGGTTACCAGTATCTACAACACACGTCTCAGTAGGTTCAATTTTCGGTATAGGAACCGTAACTAAAAAAGCCGATTTAAAAGTGATTAGAAATATTTTATTATCGTGGGTTTTAACCTTACCTATCGCTGCGACTTGTAGTGCGATAATTTATTGGATTTTAGTGACTATTTAGTTCGAATAAAATTCAACATAAAAAGTAAAAAGCGTCATTCTCTTTATAGAAAATGACGTTTTTTTTTATTGATAATATTAGGATTCTTAATAACGTTCTATTGGGTACAAAAAACTATTCAGTACTTCAAACTTCAAATCTTTATTATCATTTAAACTATAGCCTAATAAAATTTCGCCCCAAATTGTACCATCAGAAAAATCGGCAATAATCCATTTGTGATTTAATAACTTTATGGTGTTCATAGTTATACGTTTTCCACCTGTTCCAGCGTATGGAATTAAAGGATGATCATCACCTTCATAAACATTCATAGAATACAATGCATCTTTAATAACAGGAATTAGTTTATCGGCATCCACACCTCTTTCATCCCAATATGTTATGCCATCTTCATTATTTGCTAAATTAAAGTGACTTAACTCTAACATCTTATTTTCCATTTGACCTAAAGAGTCAACATACTTCTCTACTTGTCCATCGGCTCTTTTAAGGTTTTTATCGTAATCTTCAATAATACTTTTAGAATTTACATACTGAAATAAAACTAACAGTAAGGTAAAAATAAATAGGTACATAAAAATTCTACTTTTCATAATAAAATAAGATTATAGGGTTGTGTTTAATTGTAAACCATCGTAGGCTAAAAACACGTTTTCTGGTAGCTTTGCTTCTACCTCATCGTGAAATCCTAAGCGATGACTAATATGGGTTAAATAGGCTTTTTTAGGTTTAATTATGGCTATCATTTCTAAGGCTTCTTCCAAAGTAAAATGCGACGGACTAAAACTTTCTCTTAAGGCATTAATTACTAAAATATCTAAACCTTTAAGTTTCTCTAATTCTTCAGAAGCAATCGTTTTCATATCCGTTAAATAAGCAAATTTCCCAAAACGGAAACCAAATACTTGTAACGCATTATGCAAGCCATTTATTGGCGTAACTGCTAAATCTTTTAGCTGAAATGGTTTGTTCTCTATAGTAATGGCTTCAACACTTGGCGAACCCGGATACTTATCTTCGGTTCTAAAAATGTAGTCAAAACGTGTTTTTAACTCACCTAACACACGTTCGTGCATATAAAAAGGAACTGCGCCTTGTTTGAAGCAAAACGGTCTTATGTCATCTAAACCAGCCGTATGATCTGCGTGTTCGTGAGTAAATAGAATACCATCAATGTTACTCACATTCGCACGTAACATTTGCTGTCTAAAATCTGGACCACAGTCTATCACGTAGCAATGGTTATTCCATTCTATTAAAATCGAAACACGTAAACGTTTATCTTTGGGATTACTGCTTAAACAGACTGGATGGGTACTTCCTATAATAGGAATTCCTTGTGAAGTTCCAGTACCAAGAAATGTAATTTTTAAGCTCATAAATTCTCACACAAAAGTAAGTTATTTTTTTAGTTTCAATAAAGAAAATGATACATTTGTAATGAACCCAATCTATTTTAAATGGAAGAAATTAAACTTAAAGGTGATAAAGAGATAGAAAACATCCCTTCATTAAAAGATAAAGCCCTTAGAATTAATCTTAACGATAACATTTACGGTACGTTTGCCGAGATTGGCGCAGGACAAGAAACAGTACGTCAGTTTTTTAGAGCTGGTGGTGCTTCTGGTACGATTGCTAAAGCCATGTCTGCCTACGATAAAGCGTTTAGTGATGCTATTTATGGTATTGAAGCAGACAAACGCTATGTTACT
>DAISIZ010000071.1:0-10943 GCA_036821745.1 Aurantibacter sp.
CTTTGTTGTAGGTTTAAATCGTGTTAACACAATACCATCAACTGCAGCTTCATATTCTGCCATAGTAGGAGTTCTTCCTAAAATAGTAGATAATACCACTACTGGTGTAGATGATAATAAAGATTCTCCTTTTTTCTCGTCAGTATCTCTAACAACTCTTCCTTGGAATAAACGTGTAGACGTTGCCATTACAGTATCTCCAGCTTCAGCTTTTTCTTGGTTACCCATACATAAGCTACAACCTGGACGTTCTAAATATAATTTATTTTCATATTTCGTTCTTGCTACTGCTTTTGGTGCATTGTCATCAAATACAAAACCTGCATACTTTTCTAATACGTCCCAATCACCTTCTGCTTTTAATTCATCTACAATATTGTATGTAGGTGGTGCAACAACTAATGGGGCTTTAAATACCACTTCACCTTGCTGTTTTTCAACATTTTTAAGCATTTTAGCTAATATTTGCATATCACCTTTATGAACCATACAAGAACCAATAAAACCTAAATCTACTTTTTTAGTTCCTCCATAATGAGATAATGGTTGAATATTATCGTGCGTATAACGCTTAGATACATCTTCATTATTTACATCTGGGTCAGCAATCATTGGCTCATTGATTTCATCTAAATCAACAACTACTTCTGCATAATATTTAGCATCTGCATCTGGTCTTAATGCTGACTTAGTTCCCGATTTAATTTCTTCAATACGCTTATTCGCTTTATCTACTAAGCCTTGGAAATCTTGATTAGGATTATCCATCCCTTTATCAATCATGATTTGGATACGATCTCTTGAAATTTCTAACGACTCGATTAAAGTTGCATCTTCAGAAATACAGATAGAAGCTTTTGCTTTCATTTCTGCAGTCCAGTCTGTAAATGTAAAAGCTTGATCAGAAGTTAATGTTCCAATATGTACTTCAATAATTTTTCCTTGGAAAACATTCTCGCCTTCAAATTGCTTTAACATTTGCTCTTGAGTTGCGTGAACCACATCACGGAAATCCATGTAAGATTTCATTTCACCTTTAAAGGTTACTTTAACAGATTCTGGAATTGGCATTGTAGCCTCACCTGTCGCTAATGCTAAGGCAACAGTTCCTGAATCGGCACCAAAAGCAACACCTTTAGCCATACGTGTGTGCGAATCTCCACCAATAATAACATCCCAGTCATCAACTGCGATATCATTTAATACTTTATGAATTACATCTGTTAAAGCAGGATATTTATGTTCTGGATCACGTGCAGTGACTAAACCGAAGTCATTCATAAACTTCATTAATCTTGGAATGTTAGCTTTAGATTTATCATCCCATACAGAAGCAGTATGACAACCTGATTGGTAACCAGCATCTACGATTGGAGAAATAACTGTAGCAGCCATCATCTCTAATTCTTGAGAAGTCATTAATCCTGTAGTATCTTGAGAACCTACAATATTAACTTCTACTCTTACATTAGAACCTGCGTGTAATGTTTTTCCTGGCGTTGTTCCTACTGCGTTTTTGTTGAAGATTTTTTCAACGGCAGTTAAACCTTGTCCATCAATTGAAACTTCTTTAGAAGAAGCATATACTTGAGGCACATCAATATTTAAAACTTTACAAGCAAAAGTTTGTAATTTTTTACCGAAAACAACAGCATAAGAACCACCAGCTTTAATAAACTCCATTTTTGGTGGTGTTAACGCTGTAGAAATATCTTTTAACTCTTTATCTCCGTTATATAATTTTTTGGTTTTTGTATTAATCGTTAAAACCGTTCCAGTAGCAACAGAATATTCTTCTTTTAAAATAGCATCACCTTCGTCATCTACAATAGTGTTACCATTTTCATCTTGTTGTTTAACCCAGTTTTTTAAATCGATACCAATACCACCAGTTACTCCAACAGTCGTTAAAAAAATTGGTGCAATACCATTTGTTCCAGCAATTACTGGAGCGATATTAATAAATGGTACATAAGGACTTGATTTAATTCCTGTCCATAATGCTACGTTATTTACACCAGACATACGAGAAGATCCAACGCCCATTGTTCCTTTATCTGCAATTAACATCACACGTTTGTTAGGGTGCTTTTCTTTTAAAGCTAACAATTCGTTTTGCATGTCTTTGTTGTGCTCAAACATAGATTGACCGTGTAATTCACGATCAGATCTTGAGTGTGCATCTGCTCCAGGAGATAATAAATCGGTAGAAATATCACCAACTCCAGCAATAAAAGTCACAATTTCAATTTCTTCGTCTATTTCAGGTAATTTTGTGAAAAATTCTGCTTGAGCATAACTTTCAATTAACGCTTTTGCATTAGCATTACCAGCTTTATAAGCATTTTCTAAACGTTCAGTATCTGCTTCATATAAGAATACTTGTGTTTTTAAAACCTTAGTCGCTTTAGCAGCAATAGCTTCGTCGTTTCCTAAAGCTAAATCTAATAACACATCAATTGAAGGTCCACCTTTCATGTGTGATAATTGCTCAAAAGCAAAATCAACTGAAATTTCTTCAACTTTAGATTCACCTAAAATAATTTCCTTTAAGAATTTTGATTTAACACCAGCAGCACTTGTAGTTCCTGGTAAAACGTTATAAATAAAGAAATCTAAAGATTGTTTGCGGTGCGCGTGGTTAGTATCTTTTATTTGTGAAATAATTTCACTTAATAAATCGCTTCCATCAATAGGTTGTGGATGTAAACCTTGCGTTTTTCTTGCTTCAATCTCCTTAAGGTAATCTAAGTACATGTTCATAAAAGTTTAGTGTCTATTTGTAAACAAAACCAATACTTTAGAAGCTGTATTAAATTGAAATAAATCCTTTTCAAATTTATAACTACGCGGTAAACGTTTTGTTTGAATGTTTTTTTAAGTGTAGCGAATTTACAAAAAACTATAGCATTTTGAAAATTTAAGCCTACTCTACGCATTGCTTTTACCAATTCCATAATTTCAGCCACTCAAATTATTAAGTTGATACTTTAAGTACTAACAAATAACGAATTTGATAATAGCTTTTGAAGAAAATGAGCTCATTTTTATGATTTTTTAAAGAACCGTCTCACTAAATGAGAATCTCGTAATTTTAAAATGGGTTGTTCGTAATAGGTATAAAGTAATACTGAAAGCCCAATTGAAACCAACCAAAATAAGATAAGCATTCCCATTTTAGCTATAATAGACTGACTTTCAACAGTTATAAAGTCATTAATAGTAATTAGAACCATACTATAATTAACCAAATACAAAGCATATGACCATTGACTAATTTTTGTAATAAAGGTCTTTATAAAACCGCCAAATTTAAGATTATAAACCAATGGAAATAACAGCAGAATACTAATGGATAATCCGGTTAAATAAATAACATTAAAAAACAATGAATTTACGTTGGGTTGAAATTGGTTAATTACAATATAAACATGTAGAGCAATAAAAAGCAATACGCCAATTACAAAGGATGTCACTTTATACTTATCCCAAATTAATCGTCTGTTTAAGAAGATATATGCGCCAATAAAACCATAATATATACTATCTAATCTGTAAATTACAACTTTACGTAAAGCACTACTCCAACTGGCATCCGTTAGGTTTTCAACTAAATAAAAATGAAAGTATAATCTATCTAATATTGAAAAACCTATAACAGCAAATGTGACTATTAAAAATATGGTTTGTGTGACTTTTTTGGTAGAAACCCCAATCAATAATAAGATGAATGGCAATAAAATATACGAAAACTCTTCAATAGTTAAACTCCACGATTCTGTAAAGAAATTGGCTTGCGCCGAATTAAAATTTTGAAGAAATAGGCTAAATTTTAGTATTGAAAAATCATCTATTCTATTAAAAACAATGACTAACATGATGTTAATCAATAACACCAAATAATAATTAGGTAAGGTTCTAAACCAACGTCTTACCCAAAAATAAACGAAATCTTTAGGCTTAGTTTCATTGGCTTGTATCTGTTTTAATAAAATTGAACCGATTAAAAATCCGCTTAAAACAAAAAACACATCTACTCCAATAGTTCCTAAAAACTTAATAGCAAATGGAATGGTTTCAGTAGAATTTGGCGCAAGTAAAACCACAGAGTGTGAGCACATAATAAGCAGTATTGCTGTGGCTCTAATAAGATCTAAACCAAATATACGTTGTGTGATTTCTTTCAATAGATTTATTTTAAAAACAAAAAACCTCTATAAACTAAACTATAGAGGTTTGAAATATAATCAAAATGAATTTTTAAGCCACAAAAAGTGGTAAATCTTTCATCATTGCATTTACTTTTTCTTTAATCGCTTCTAAATTAGCTTCATCTTCATGATTCATAATTACAGCATCAATTAAGTCTACAATAGCTTCCATATCGTCAGCTTTTAAACCTCTTGTTGTAATTGCTGGTGTACCAATACGAATTCCAGACGTTACAAATGGGCTTTTATCATCAAAAGGCACCATGTTCTTATTTACTGTAATATCTGCTTTTACTAAAGCTTGCTCTGCTTCCTTTCCTGAAATGTTTTTGTTACGTAAGTCAATTAACATCATATGGTTATCTGTTCCACCAGAAATAATGTGGTAACCCTTGCTAACAAATGCATTTGCCATAGCGTCTGCATTTTTTTTAACTTGTAACATATAGTGCATGAACTCATCGGTTAATGCTTCACCAAAAGCAATTGCTTTAGCAGCAATAATATGTTCTAATGGTCCACCTTGGTTCCCGGGAAAAACTCCAGAATCTAATAAAGATGACATTTTACGTAAGTTTCCATTCTTTAATTTAATACCAAATGGGTTTTCGAAATCTTCTCCCATTAATATTAATCCACCTCTTGGTCCACGTAATGTTTTATGCGTAGTAGTTGTTACAATATGACAATGCGGTATTGGGTCGTTTAAAATCCCTTTTGCAATTAAACCAGATGGATGAGAAATATCGGCTAACAATAATGCATTTACACTATCAGCAATTTCTCTGAATTTTTTAAAGTCTATATCACGAGAATAAGCAGAAGCACCAGCAATAATCATTTTTGGTTGTTCTTTAATTGCTATCTCTTGAATTTTATCGTAGTTTAAAACACCTGTTGCTTCTTCTACTCCATAAAATACAGGATTATATAATTTACCTGAAAAGTTTACTGGAGAACCATGTGTTAAATGTCCACCATGAGATAAATCGAATCCTAAAATTTTATCGCCTGGTTTTAAACACGCATGGTAAACCGCTGTATTAGCTTGGCTTCCTGAGTGTGGTTGCACGTTAGCATAAGCAGCACCAAACAAAGCTTTGGCACGGTCAATAGCAATTTGTTCTACATCATCTACCACTTCACAACCACCATAATAGCGTTTTCCTGGGTAACCTTCGGCATATTTATTTGTTAAAACAGAACCTGCGGCTTCCATAACTTGCTCACTCACAAAGTTTTCTGAAGCGATAAGTTCTATACCATTTAATTGGCGTTCTTTTTCAGCCTCAATTAATTCGAATATTTGTTCGTCACGTTGCATACTAATAGATTTATTTTTTAAGCAAGGCAAAAATAAGAAATAGAATGACGTTTTTTAGCTTAAAATTCACAATAGTTTATTAAAAGTATTATTTTTAATAAAAATTAAATTTTAAGGAATTTTTAAAACCTTTTATTAAGATTATAATCTTAAAATTATGTAGGTTTGAAGTATTAATCCTTTACACAACAAATACAATATATTATGCCTATCACAGCCAATAATCCAGACAGAAAATCGTGGTTACACGTCGATAAAAATTCTGATTTCCCGATTCAAAACATTCCATTTGGAGTCTTTTTAACACGAGATGATATTATCACAATCGGAACACGAATTGGTGATACTGCCATAGATTTAGGTGCTTTACATCAATTAGGTTATTTTGAAGATATCCCGTTAACGGATGATATTTTTCTTCAAGATACTTTAAATGATTTTATTGCTGATGGTAGAAAAACATGGCGTGCTGTTAGAAATAGAATTGCAGATATTTTTGATGCTGAAAACTCAAAACTTAAAGACAATTTAAAAGATAAGGAAGTGGTTTTATTTCGTTTAGATGAAATAGAAATGCAATTACCAGTTCAAGTTGGTGATTATACTGATTTTTACTCAAGTATAGAACACGCTACCAATGTTGGTACGATGTTTAGAGATCCAGATAATGCCTTATTACCAAACTGGTTGCATATTCCTGTTGGATACCACGGACGTAGTAGTTCTATTATACCAAGTGGAATTCCTGTTCACAGACCACAAGGACAAACAATGCCTGCTGGAGCAACAACACCAGTTTTTGGACCAAGTCGTTTAGTCGATTTTGAACTTGAAATGGCATTTATTACTACCGATGCTAATGATTTAGGTGAGCCAATTCCAGTAGATGAAGCTGAAGAGTACATTTTTGGAATGGTATTATTTAATGACTGGTCGGCAAGAGATATTCAAAAATGGGAATATGTACCATTAGGACCATTCTTAGCTAAAAACTTTGCATCATCTGTTTCACCTTGGATTGTAACTTTAGATGCTTTAGAACCTTACAAGGTAAAAGGACCAAAACCATTAAAGAAACAATTACCTTATTTACAACAAAAAGGAAATAAGAGTTACGATATTAATTTAGAAGTTGCTATTCAGCCAGAAAAACACCAAGAAACTGTAGTTTCAAATTCTAATTTTAAGCATATGTATTGGAGTATGTCGCAACAATTAGCGCATCATACAGTAAACGGTTGTCCAGTAAACTCTGGAGATTTAATGGGAAGTGGTACTATTTCTGGACCAACACCAGATTCTTACGGTTCTATGTTAGAGTTATCATGGAGAGGTGAAAAACCTATTAAAATGAACGACGGTAGCGAACGTAAATTTATAAATGATAACGATACAGTTATTATGCGTGGTCACTGTGAAAAAGACGGAATTAGAATTGGATTTGGAGAAGTAAGTACTAAGCTCCTACCCGTTTTTGAAGCTAAAAAGAAATAAAAATTAAAACATAAATACTAAAAGTCCTTAAAAATCGTTTTTTTAAGGACTTTTTGGTATTATAATTGATAAGTATTACCAACAGAAAACCACTCTAATTATTTTAAAAATGTTCAAAAAAACCAAAATTATTTTAGCATTACTTACGGTAATGTTTTGTTTAAACACAAAGGCACAAACCCAAGAAAGCACCTCTAAAAAAATAGTTAACAGTGACTATTTTCATAATTTAGATATTGAAAAATTTTATGTGCACATTAATAAAAACACCTTTTTTTCTGGTGAAAAAATATGGTTTAAAGCATACGTTGTATATGACAACACCAACTTACCAAGTTTAAACACAACTAATGTTTATTTAAATTTATTTAATGCCAATAAACAATTAATAGATAGTAAACTGTATGTATCGGAAAATGGGTATTCATATGGTGAATTTCCTTTAGAAAAAGAATTAACAGGAGGAACATATTACTTACAAATTGGGACTAATTATAGTTTAAATTTTAATGATGTAACCTCTCAAAAAATTAGTATCATAAATCTAGGTAACCAAAAAGACCAAGCTTTAAATACTGACGATGCTAATGAGAACACTATTATCGAAACTGACCAACTAGATCTTGAGTTTTATCCTGAATCTAATGTCTTAACTCACAATATACCTAACAAAATTATTAGTAAATTTAATATTGAAGAAGAAATAGAAGGTGATATTATTGACTTAAAAACAAACAAAAAAGTATCTCACTTTAAATCTAACAACGAAGGGATTGCGAGCTTGTTTTTATTATATAATTCTTATTATAAAGCTGTAGTCAATTACAAAAACAAAAATTACAACTTTAATTTACCTTCAGCAGAGACTAAAGGTTTTAATATATTAAAAACTAGAGACTCAAAAGATGCAAAAAACTTCATCATAAAAACAAATGCTCTTACTGTAAAAGATTACGATACTAAATCTATTTTTGCAGTATTACACCGTAAAGGTGCTGTAAAATCTATTGCTCCAATATCAATTAAAGCAAATCAAAAGAACTACATTTTAAAATTCCTTAATAACGATTTATTTGACGGCTTAAATACAATAACTCTGTTTAATGAGCGTAATCAACCAATTTCAGAAAGACATTTTTATAACTCAAACTACAGTGCCGCTTTTCAAGTCACAAATAACGGTATAGAAAATGATTCTCTTCTAATTGGTTTACAACCAAATAAAGACTTTAACAATGCAAATATTAGTATTTCAGTTCATCATAAAGACTTTATAGCTTATAATACCAACTCTGGTATGAAAAGCGATATGAATTTATTAAAATACCTACCTAATACAAGTTACAACTTCAATAAAGCTGTAGCTAATAATGAGGTAAACAAAATTGATAATTATTTACAAATCTTAAGTAAAAGCTATAACAGTTACCCTTACAAAGGACAAACTGAAAACGGGCTCGTATTTAAAAACGAAAATGGTTTAAGTATTAGTGGTAAATTAAACACCAAAATTGATGAGACTAAAAAATACAGTGTACTATTAACTTCTAAAGAAAATAACTTATTCTTAGTAACCGAGCTTAAACAAAACAAGACATTTAGCTTTGATAACATTTACATGACGCATCCAAGTAAATATCAATTAGCCTTAATGAATAAAAAAGGTAAGATGATTAATTCTAATTTTGTTGTTTATAAAAACTACACAAATTATAAGCCTGAATTAAGCATAAATAAAAGTAGTAACACCAAAACCATACTTAAGGAAGATAACACGATTTTAAATGATTTAGAATACTTAGAGTTTATGAATTTTGATGACGTTACTTTATTGGATGAAGTTACCATTGAAAGTGATCAAACTGATGAAACCATAAAGAAGGACAAAACATTAAAAGCTACTGGTATTATTGGTGAAGCTTATTCTAAGAGTTATAAAATAGATGATTCGGCTTACAACGATTTAACTATGGAGCAGTATATGCAAACTTTAAGTGGTGTTACTGTGAGATATAATGCTGATGGATCTACCTCATTAATTAATGAGCGTTTTACAAATAATTTTAGTAACGAAGGCTTAGCAGTATTTACTATATCTATTGATGGCGTGCCACAAGGAACAGACTTTAGCCTATTAATATTTAGACGAGTTAAAGAATTTGATTATGTTATTGTAAACCATAGAGGTGCTGGTTATGGAGCTTCATTTGGAAAAGGAATTATAACCTTTGTATCAAAAAAAGGAGATAACAATAAGTATAAATACAAAAATAAAAAAGTGAAATATTTTGAATCTGAAATTGGATTTAATGAAGCCGCTCTAAAGTTTGAAGCGCCACTTTTAAAGTTTGGAACACAAACTAATAAAAATAAACTTGACAATATAGATTGGCTACCAAACAATCAGTTTACAGAAAACGATTTAAAATACATTAAAATTAACAGTACTAAAACTAAAGGTTTAATGTTGATTATAAATGGTTTCAATAACACTGGACAACTTATACATCAAGTTATAAAACTATAATATATAAACTTATTGCTTTCAAACTTCCCATATTATTATGGGAAGTTTTATTTTTGGCATATTGTTTGAATTTATAAACAAAACCCAATCTTATGAAAAAAGCACTACTCCTATTTGTTGCTATTGCTTTAGTAGCATGTAACACGACAAAAAATATTGAAAGGACACTTAATTCTGGTAATTATGATGCTGCTATTACTAATGCTTTAAAAAAATTAAGTACCAATAAATACAAAAAAAGCAAACAGGCATCGGTACAATTACTTAAAAGAGCTTTTGATAAAGCAACTGAAAGAGATCTAAATCATATTACTTTATTAAAAAATGATGCAAATCCTGAAAATTTTGAACGTATTTATAATACTTACCAAGGTTTAAGAAATAGACAAGAACGTACCAAGCCTATATTGCCCTTGTATTACAATGAAAAAGAAGTCAACTTTAAATTTGTAAATTACAATTCAAGCATTGTAAACTTTAAAAATAAAACGTCTGATTATTTATATAACAAAGCGTTTAACTTACTTAACAGTAATGATAAATATAATGCACGTCAAGCTTATGAAGACTTTAGTTATATAGACAAAATAAACCCTTATTATAAAGATGTTAGAAGTCGTATACAACAAGCCTTGATTAAAGGACAAGACTTTGTCTTATTAACGTTAAAAAATAACACAAGACAAACCATACCAACACGTCTAGAAGATGACTTGCTAAATATTAGCACCTATGGTTTAAATGATTTATGGACGGTTTACCACAACAATAAACAACCAAAAATTAAGTACAACTATAACATGTCATTAATCTTTAAGGACATTATTTTATCTCCTGAACAAGTTAAAGACAGAGAAATTATTAAAGAAAAATTGGTTAAAGACGGTTTTAAATATGTCTTAGATGCTAATGGTAATGTTAAAAAGGATTCTTTAGGAAATGATATAAAAGAAGATAAGTTTAAAAAAGTGACTTGTGAATATTATGAAACAAAACAGTTTAAAACTTCTACTATTACTGCTTCTTTAGAAGTTAAAGACCTTTTATCAAAACAATTAATAGATCGTTTTCCTATAGAAAGCACGTTCCTTTTCGAACACTTTTATGCAAGCTATAGAGGTGACAAACGTGCTTTAGAAGATATACTTTTAGATTACATAGATAACAGAAGAGTTCCGTTTCCAAGTAGTGAACAAATGATTTATGATACTGGTGAAGATTTAAAACAAAAACTAAAATCTCTCATTTCTAATCAAAACTTTTAGAACTAAAAGAGCGACTAATTTAGTCGCTCTTTTTTTGTTTAATATATGTTGCTTTTAAGCTTCTTCACCTTCTTGAACGTGTTCAACTTCTGGTTGCTCTGGCTGTTTAAATAAATCTAAAT
>DAISIZ010000072.1:0-10915 GCA_036821745.1 Aurantibacter sp.
AAATGATAGATGTAAAAGGAAACTCCTTAACTGATAAATTTATTAAAAAGTAATTCTGGAAGATCATCACTAACATTATCAAAAAAAAAGATATCAGTATGGTCTATACCAAAATCGGTATGTATAATTTCTAGAACCTCTTTGGCAAAGCCTTTTGCCCCAACAATTAACATAAACACTTTTTTATTTCTCCAACTACTAATTCTAATTCTTTAATTGTCAATCCAACATAAAGCGGCAAACATAAAACACATTTTGAGATGGAATCCGACACAGGCATTGCACAGTTTTCAACAAACGGAAGATTATTTAATGATGGAAAGAAATACCTTCTAGAGAAAATATTTTTAGCTTCCAAAGCATTTTTAATTTTAAACATCACATCTTCACTTTCTAATATAATAGGAAAATAGCTATAATTCCATTTGGTATTAGGTCTAATCTTGATAAATTTTATATCGGTGTTATCTAATTCTTTTAAATAAAACTGCACCACTTTTTTTCTTTCCTCAATAATGTGATCCATATGAGGCAAAACGGCTAAGCCCATAGCAGCCTGCAATTCACTCATTTTGGCATTAATTCCTAATCCGTGGTATAGTTCTGGTCCGTTATGACCAAAATTATGATTAAAGTAAAGCTTATCGTAAATAGCCTTATCATTACAAAATAATGCGCCGCCTTCACCAGTATGGAATAATTTAGTCGCGTGAAAACTACAAGTACTTACATCACCATAATTAAAAATAGATTTGTTATTGTAGGTTACCCCAAAACAATGTGCTGCATCATAAATAACTTTTAAGTTATGCTTATCTGCTATGCGCTCTATTTCTTCTAAATGACAAGGGTTACCATAAACATGTGTTGCTAAAATGGCTTCGGTTTTTGATGTGATTGAGGCCTCAATTTTAGTTTCATCTATAGTTAAATACTCTGGATGAATATCAACAAAAACAGGCTTGCAACCTTGCCACAAAATACTAGATGTCGTTGCAACATAGCTAAAAGGCGTTGTAATTACTTCTCCTTTTATATCTAAAGCCTTTATAGCAATCTGAATAGGTAAAGTCCCATTAGTAGTTGCTATTATGTTATCAGAATTAAGGTACTTTTTAATCTTATCTTCTAATTCTAAAACTAATTCACCTCTATTAGTAAGCCATTCTTTTTTCCAAGATCTAGATAAGATTTCATTATAATCTTCTTGATTAGGTAAAAAGGTTTTTGTCACATTTATATTACTCATTATGTAAGGTCTCTTTTTAATTTAATTCTAGAGGATATTTTTTTTACTTAAGATAGTAAGACGTTTACAATATCAGATTTTTTTTTGATTTAATTAATAAAAAACGTCTAGTAATTATGAATGATGTTTTTAGGTAATTTATCTTATAGCTACGTTGGACAATTCCAGTAAATTTACGAGTCTGTTTCTATACTAATCAATCACAGTTAATCTATTGATTTACAACAACTTTTATAAAAAGAGATTAATTATAGTCTACTTTGAAAATAATAGCATAATTTTTAGATAAAAAAATGCTTATCCTAAGCATTAGCAAAATACTAATAATTATTTTTACCAAAAAAAACACATCCACTTTTGAAAGACCTTTTACTTATAACGCCACCATTTACGCAACTAAACACGCCATATCCAGGAACGGCTTATTTAAAAGGATTTCTAAACACTAAAAACATTAGTGCATTTCAAGCCGATTTAGGTATTGAAGTCATTTTAAAACTGTTTACCAAAACCACGTTTACAGATTTATTCGATTTAGCCGAAACTTCACAAACCATAAAAAGTGATAACGCGAAGCGTATTTTTGCTTTAAAAAACGAATATTTAACGCTTTTAGATGATGTGATTGCGTTTCTACAGAATAAAAAACCAACCTTAGCCAGACAATTAGCTACCGATAATTTCTTGCCACAAGCCTCTCGTTTTAATCAGTTAGACGATATGGATTGGGCTTTTGGAAATATGGGTTTACAGGATAAAGCCAAGCATTTTTCTACCTTATTTTTAGAAGATTTATCGGACTTTATTATAGAATGTATTGACCCACATTTTGGGTTTTCACGCTATGCCGAACGTTTAGGACAAAGTGCCAATAGTTTTGATGAGTTATATAACGAGTTGCAAGAAGAAATCACGTTTATAGACGATTTAGCGCTAACACTTTTAGAAGAAAAGCTACAAGAAAAACAACCAAAACTGGTCTGTTTTTCAGTGCCATTCCCAGGAAATTTATACAGTGCCTTTCGTTGCGCACAATATATAAAAACACATCATCCGGATATTAAAATTGGACTTGGTGGTGGTTTTCCAAATACCGAATTACGCGAAGTTAATGACAAATGCGTGTTTTCATTTTTTGATTTTATAACTTTAGACGATGGCGAATTACCAGTAGAATTAGTTTACAATTACGTAATTAGCCCTACAGAAAACCCAGAATTTAAACGCACATTTATATTAGAAAACGATACGGTTGTTTATAAAAATAACACCACAAAATCGGACTATAAACAAGCACAAGTTGGCACACCAGATTATAGCGATTTACAGTTAGATAATTATATTTCGGTGATAGAAATTGCCAACCCAATGCACAGTTTATGGAGCGATGGACGTTGGAATAAACTTACAATGGCGCACGGTTGCTATTGGGGAAAATGTACTTTTTGCGATATTAGCTTAGACTATATTAAAATTTACGAACCATCGACAGCCAAATTATTGGTAGACCGAATGGAAGAATTAATTGCCCAAACCGGCGAAACTGGGTTCCATTTTGTCGATGAAGCTTCGCCACCAGCTTTAATGAAAGCACTGGCTTTAGAAATTTTAAAGCGTAATTTGGTCGTTACTTGGTGGACGAATATTCGTTTTGAGAAAAACTTCACCAAAGACTTATGTTTACTACTTAAAGCTTCAGGTTGCATTGCTGTTTCTGGCGGTTTAGAAGTCGCTTCCGATAGATTATTAAAACTGATTGACAAAGGTGTAACTGTAGAGCAAGTTGCCAGAGTAACCCGTTATTTTACCGAAGCCAACATTATGGTGCACTCCTATTTAATGTATGGTTATCCAACGCAAACCGTTCAGGAAACGATAGACAGTTTAGAAATGGTACGCCAATTATTTGAACTTGGAATTATACAATCTGGTTTTTGGCATCAATTTGCTTTAACTACGCATAGTCCAATTGGGCAAAATCCTGAACAATATAACGTGACACCACATTATAACACCATTACTTTTGCTAATAACGATGTTAATTTTACCGACCAAACTGGTATAGACCATAATCAATTTAGTTTCGGATTAAAGAAGTCGTTATTCAATTATATGCACGGCATTGGTTTTGACATTGATTTACAAGATTGGTTCGATTTTAAAATTCCATTAACCACTATAAACCCTTATTTTATTGAAGATTGCCTAACGGAAGAACTTCAATTTAAAACGAAACCTAATGCAAAAATGGTTTGGTTAGGTAGTTTACCTTTAGTTGAAAAAAGCTCAAAACCTAAAAAAGGACACACATATCATTCATTAAAATTAAGCTTTCACACTAAGACTGAAGCTTTACAAATCACTTTAAATGAAGATGAAGGTAATTGGTTTTTAAATCAATTAGGAACCACACTTACTAATAAAAAAGCGGTTAGCTTTTCTGCATTAAAAAAGGATTTTGAAACCCATTTTGAAAACTTCGAGCTATTTTGGTACTCTAAACCTATGCAAGAATTAATGGACTTTGGTTTAATAACCGTTTAAAAAAACGCCCAAAATCAATACTGATTTTGGGCGTTTTAGTAATAATGTTTTCTACTCGACACCTACTCTGCTTTCAGCTTCCATATAAATGCTTCAAATTCAGTTTTAAACTTTGTATATTCATTACCAGTTGCAGGACCATTAAATCCGGTATGTATTTTACGTACCTTTCCTTTTTTATCAATAAAAATAGTGGTTGGATAACTTAATACGTGATTTAACATTGGTAATTTATCGTTGGCTTTTTGCTTATTTGAAGAACCAACTTGCGCTAACAAAATTGGATAAGTAATTCCTAAACGTTTCTTTAATCTTGAAATATTTTTAAACGCTTTTTCTTTCGTTTTTACATACTCAAAAGCTAAACCTACAATTTCTAAACCTTCAGAATTTTGCTTATAATAATTCGCTAAATATTTACTTTCATCTAAACAATTAGGACACCAAGTTCCCATAATTTGAACTAAAGTAACTTTATCTTTAAAACGCTCGTCACTTAGTGAAATCTCGTTACCGTTTTCATCTGGAAAAGTAAATGCAATACTATCGTAACCTTCTTTTAAATAAGTTAAAGACTCTGCGCTTGGCAACTCGTAATTGGCGTTACGTTTGGCTACAAAAGGTTCTTTCCAATGTGTTCCCGAGTAAAACGTTCCTGTTATATCATCGCCAGTAATTGTGCCTGTAAATAAAAATGCGTGTGCGCCATCAAACGTAGATAATTGAAATTTGTTACCGCTTAAAACACCTTCTAAATAGCGGTAATCACCTGTGGTTGTTCTAAAAGTTCCTGTAATTTTATTTCCGCTTTGCTTAAAAATCCCTTTTGCGATATAACTGTCGTTTTCAGTGTTTGGGCTAAATGTTGTTTCCCAAATACCATCAAAATTTTCGGTAGCATCAGCACCTTTATCAAAACGTGTGTTATTTACTTCGGCTTTAAAATCCATTTGCCTGCCTTTTTCAGTCACTAAAAACTGTCCAACTAAAGCATTCGCTTCAATTTTAGCTTGAATATGTCCTTCAAAAACGGGTAATTTTATGTAAACTGAATCGTTAGCATAAGTAATTTCATCTACTTTAATTTCTTCTTCAGCATTAAAAATAGTGATATGCGAAGCGTCTTCAACTTTAAAAATAAATGGCAATTTTATGTGGTCACTAACGCTTAATTCGGCTCTATACGTTTCTGCCACTAATTGCTTTGATGATTCCTCCACTTGTTTTGGTTCGTTTTTACAAGCGAAAAAACTAACAAGCACGGCAAATAATAGTCCTTTTTTCATAAAATGATTTGATTTTAAATTATTAATCGGATTTGCTTCAATATACTTACAAATTTAAAGAACTTAACGTTTTATAGCGCTTAAAGTATTATTATATTTGCGATCTTAAAGTTAGTGAAAATGAAGATTTCTTTCAATTGGGTAAAACAATTTTTAAAAACAGATTGGTCGGTAGACCAAACCAGCGAACTTTTAACCGATTTAGGTCTTGAAGTTGAAGGTATTTCTAATTACCAAAGCATTCAAGGTGGTTTAGAAGGTGTTGTTGTTGGTGAAGTTTTAACTTGTGTACCTCACGAAAATGCCGATAAATTACGTGTAACTACTGTAAATATTGGTGCTGATGAACCGATTCAAATTGTATGTGGTGCGCCAAACGTAGCACAAGGACAAAAAGTGCCTGTTGCTACTATTGGAACGACTTTATATACTGAAGAAGGCGAAGCTTGGAAGATTAAAAAAGGTAAAATTAGAGGAGAAGCAAGTCACGGAATGATTTGTGCCGAAGATGAATTAGGCTTAGGGAAATCTCACGATGGTATTATGGTTTTAGCCAAAGATACTGTGGTTGGAACGCCTTGTGCTGACTTATTTAACATTGAAAACGACCAAGTTTTTGAAATTGGTTTAACACCAAACCGTGCCGATGCAATGAGTCATTTTGGAACGGCTCGTGATTTAAAAGCTGGTTTACTTGAAAAAGGCGTTAATTTAGAATTAATTACACCTTCAGTAAGTGCTTTTCACGTTGATAATAGAACTTTAAAAATTGACGTAGACGTTATAAACAAAGATAAAGCACCACGTTATTGTGGGGTTTCAATCTCTGGTTTAAAAGTGGCCGATTCTCCGGAATGGATACAAAATCGTTTAAAAGCTATTGGTTTAGCACCAATTAATAATGTGGTAGATGCGACTAATTACGTGTTACACGATTTAGGACAACCTTTACACGCTTTTGACGCGAATAAAATTTCAGGAAATAAAATTGAAATAAAAACGGTTGAACCTGGTACTAAGTTTACCACTTTAGATGGTGTTGAGCGCGAATTACACGAGGAAGATTTAATGATTTGTGATGCTGAAAAGCCATTATGTATCGCTGGTGTTTTTGGAGGAATTGACTCTGGCGTTAGCGAACATACCACGAATATCTTTTTAGAAAGTGCTTACTTTAATCCGGTAAGTGTTCGTAAAACAGCTAAGCGTCACGCTTTAAATACCGATGCGTCTTTTAGATTTGAAAGAGGTATTGATCCAAATATTACAAAATACGCTTTAAAGCGTTGTGCTTTATTAATTCAGGAATTAGCTGGTGGAGAAATTACCAGTGATGTTAGCGATGTATATCCTACAAAAATTGAAGATTTTGAAGTGCGCCTAAGTTTTGATAAAGCGAATAAATTAATTGGTCAGGAAATTCCAAGAGAAACGATAAAGTCGATTTTAACTTCATTAGAGATTAAAGTAAATAACGTCACTGAAACTGGTTTAGGTTTAACCATTCCTGCTTACAGAAACGATGTCACTCGTGAAGCCGATGTAATTGAGGAAATTTTACGTGTATTTGGTTATAATAACATTAATACAACAAGTAAATTAAACGCTTCTATTGCAAACTCAAGTAAGTTTGACGACCATAAATTACAAAACGTTGTTGGTAATCAATTAGCAAGCCAAGGATTTTATGAAATTATGGCAAACTCTTTAACTACACCAACATACACGATGTTAAGTGAACAGTTAAAAGACGAGCATAATATTACAATGCTTAATCCGTTAAGCAACGATTTTTCGGTAATGAGACAATCGTTATTATTCTCTGGATTAGAAGCTTTAAGTCATAATATTAACCGTAGAAATAGCGATTTAAAATTCTTTGAGTTTGGTAAAACATATCACGATTTTGGTGATAAGCGTGAAGAATTCAAGCATTTATCGTTTGTAATTACAGGAAATAAAACTGCCGAAGTTTGGAACACTGCTAAAAGCGAAACCAATTTCTTTTACTTAAAAGGAATGGTAAACGTGGTTTTAGAACGTTTAGGAATAAATCGTTTTAACGCAAAACCTATCACTAACGATGTGTTTAAAGAAGGTTTGGCGTATTACCAAGGTAAGACTGAAATTGTTCAGTTTGGTGAAGTTAAAAACAGTGTCTTAAAACATTTCGGGATTGCTAAATCTGTTTTTTATGCCGATTTTAATTGGGATAATATTATTGAAATGGCAAAACGCAACAAAATTAAGTTTGCGCCAATTCCTAAGTTCCCAGAATCAAGACGTGATTTTGCCTTACTATTAGATAGCACTACAAGCTTTGAAGATATTTACACGATTGCTAAACAAACTGAAAAGCAGTTATTAAAATCGGTGAATTTATTTGATGTGTATGAAGGTAAAAACTTACCAAACGGTAAGAAAAGTTACGCCGTTAGCTTTACCTTTAGAGACGAACACAAAACCTTAACTGACAAACAAGTGGATAAGGTAATGAACAAGCTTCAAAATAATTTTGAAAGCAAATTAAATGCTGAATTAAGATAATATGGAAACACCAGTAAAAAAACCACAAAACAAATGGGATTTAATCTTTGGAATAGGGTTTATCTTATTTGGAGCTTATAGACTTTACAATCGTTTTGTAAATGATGTAGATGTTTCTACAGGTAGAATTGTATTAGCTGTTGGTTTTGTTGGTTTAGGTATTTTTAACATTTATAAATACATAAAAGCAGGAGACGCATAAAAGCGTTTCACTTTAAGCTTTAATTATAAAACGTGTTTTTCAAGTATAACTTAGGTTGTATTGAAAAACACTTTTTTAGTTTTATGACTTTCATACGACTAAAACTATACTAAGAAGAGTTATTGAAAGAAAAACAAGCCCATAAATGCGGTTTTTTAACATTTTTTTGCTAACTTAAGGTTCAATTCAAAATCCTACCAATTATGTCAGACTCAAACTACATCAAAATATTTACCGGCAGTTTTATTATTGTACAACAATTACGAAACGAATTAGAAGCTATAGATATTAATCCTATTATTAAAGACGAAACAGAATCTGGTCGTTTAGCAGGTTTTGGTAGTGCTATTGCAGGACAACAAGATGTATTTGTACATAAAGATGAAGCCGAAAAAGCTAAAGACATTTTAGAGTCTATTAGCTCGAAATTATAACAATAAACCGACAAGTCTTTTTTGTCCTAAAAAAAATACTGAATAACATAACGCTATTCAGGATTTTTTATTGGATTTATTTTAAGAATTAAACCGTGTACATTTTATCACGTAATTCTTTAATTTTCTTGTCTTGCATATACTCGTCAAACGTTGTGTAACGGTCAATAACACCATTTGGCGTTAACTCTACTACTCTATTAGCCACGGTTTGTGCAAACTCGTGATCGTGTGTTGTAAACAACATACTACCTTTAAAGTTTTTTAACGAGTTATTAAACGCTGTAATACTCTCTAAATCTAAGTGATTGGTTGGCTCATCTAACATTAACACGTTAGCTCTGGTCATCATCATACGCGATAACATACAACGTACTTTTTCTCCTCCAGATAATACATTAGATTTCTTTAAAGCTTCTTCACCACTAAAAATCATTTTCCCTAAGAATCCTCGTAAGTGAACTTCTTCACGTTCTTCTTCAGTTTGTGCGTATTGTCTTAACCAGTCGACTAAGCTTAAGTCATTTTTAAAATAACGACTGTTATCTAATGGTAAATATGATTGTGTTGTAGTAACTCCCCAAGCGAACTTACCAGCATCAGCTTTTTGTTCGTTATTTAAAATTTCATAAAATGCTGAAGTTGCTCTACTATCTCTTGAGAATAAAACCACTTTATCACCTTTAGCTAAATTTAAGTCAATGTCTTTAAATAACACATCACCATCAATTGAAGCACTTAGACCTTCAACATTTAAAATTTGGTCTCCTGCTTCTCTATCGCGTTCAAAAATAATTGCTGGGTAACGACGACTTGTACGTCTAATTTCCTCAACATTTAATTTTTCAATCATTTTCTTTCTACTCGTTGCTTGCTTACTTTTTGCAACGTTGGCAGAAAAACGACGAATAAATTCTTCTAATTCTTTCTTTTTCTCTTCAGCTTTTTTGTTTTGCTGTGCGTGCTGTCTTGCTGCTAATTGCGAAGACTCATACCAGAATGTATAGTTTCCAGAATAGTGATTAATTTTACTAAAATCGATATCACTAATATGTGTACAAACAGCATCTAAAAAGTGTCTATCGTGAGATACTACAATGACACAACTGTCATAATTTGCTAAGAAATTTTCTAACCAACCAATAGTTTCATAATCTAAGTCGTTGGTAGGCTCATCCATAATTAACACATCAGGATTACCAAATAAAGCTTGTGCTAAAAGGACACGTACTTTTTGCTTACCATCTAAATCACCCATTAAGGTGTAATGAAAGTCTGCTTTGATACCTAAGTTAGATAACATTGCTGCTGCATCGCTATCGGCATTCCAACCATTCATTTCTTCAAACTTTACTTGAAGCTCACCAATTTTCTCAGCGTTCTCATCCGTATAATCTGCATAAAGTGCATCAATTTGAGATTTCAATTCATATAAAGGTTTGTTACCTTTTAAAACTGTATCTAAAACAGTGTCTTCATCGTGTTTGTTGTGGTCTTGAGTTAAAACCGACATACGTTTACCAGGTTCTAAATGAACGTGACCAGAATTGGCTTCTTGTTCTCCTGAAATGATTTTCAAAAATGTAGATTTCCCAGCACCATTAGCACCAATAATCCCATAACAATTTCCGTTATTAAATGTCGTGTTTACTTCGTCAAATAACACACGTTTACCAAATTGTACCGATAAATTTGAAACTGATAACATATACTCTTTTTAAATTTTCAGCAAAAGTATTAAAAAGCCTTTAAATATGAACTACATAAGCCATTAATTAAATATTTAACAACGCTTTAACAACAATTTTAAAGCTATATTTTACATTTGTTAGGCACATTTAATTCTATCTATGATAATTAGATTTTTACCTTTTTTTATTTTATTAATTGCATTAAGCTTTTCGAGTTGTAAAGATGATGTTGAACGTAATGATAGCACTTACTTTGGCGGAACGATTCAAAACAGAAATTCTAATTTCGTTGTCCTTGAAGATAACAACAACAAGCTTATAGACACTTTTTACTTAGATAAGAATCATCATTTTTTACATCAATTTGAGAATTTTGAGCCTGGATTATACACGTTTAGAGATAACCGTGAAGCACAAACTGTATTTATTCAAAAAGGTGATAGTTTAATATTTAGACTAAATACTATAGAATTTGATGAATCCTTAGTTTACACAGGAATTGGTAGTAAAGAGAATAATTTTTTAATCGATAAGTTTTTAGAAAACGAAGGACACGAAGCCTTATTTTTAAAATACAGTCAATTAGAAGGTGCTGTTTTTAAAGAAAAAATGGATACCTATACTAAAGAAGAATTAAAAAAATTAAAAACCTTTATTCATAAAAACAAAACAAGTAAAGCCTTTAACCATATAGCGAAAAGTTATATTGTTTATCAGAATTACTACAACAAAGAATTTTACCCTTTTGCACGTTTAGATAAAGACGAAATGGAAGTTTTAAATTCTTTAAGTCCTAATTTTTACGATTACAGAGCAGATATTAATTATAATGATGAGGCCTTAAAAAACTTCTTTCCTTACAAGACTTTTTTACGTTTTCACTTTAATAACTTGTCGTTACAAAGCCATTTTAAACATTCTGAAGAAAGATATTACAACAACAGTTCTGTACATTATAATAT
>DAISIZ010000073.1:0-10349 GCA_036821745.1 Aurantibacter sp.
CACATATAAATTACAAAAGAATCTAAAGTTTTGTAATCTCTTTTAATTTTACCAAAAACAGGTAAAAAATTGGTTTTAAAGTATGGAGAGTGAATTAATATATTACTGTTATTTTCTAAAGTGCTATAGTTGGTTTTGTAGGTACTTTGCGATTTAAAATCAATGACATCTTCGGCTAGATTGGTATGTAATTCGCGTTGTTCGCCTGTTTTTTCATCTATACGGTTATAATCGTACACACGATACGTAACATCAGATGTTTGCTGAATTTCAGCTAATAAAACACCAGCACCAATAGCATGAATACGACCTGTAGGAATGTAATAAGCATCGCCTTTAGTTACTTTTTCTTGATGCATAACATCAATTAAAGTTCCATTTTTTAAATGTGTATTGTAAGTTTCTTTATTAATATCATTAGAAAAACCTACCACTATTTCAGCATCTTTATCGGCTTGCATAATGTACCACATTTCGCTTTTACCAAAAGTGTTGTGGCGTTTTTTAGACACTTCATCATTAGGGTGAACCTGAATAGATAAAGGTTTAGCAGAATCTATAAACTTAATTAGTAAGGGAAAATTTTCTCCAAAAATTCTATAAACTTCTGTTCCTAAAAAGTCTGCTTTGTAGGTTTTAATTAATTGTTTTAACGTTTGTCCTTGTAATTCTCCCGAAATCACTTCGGTTTCATCATTTTCTACATCAGAAATCTCCCAAGATTCTCCAATAGAGTCACCTTGGTAGGTTTTGTTTAGTTCGGTATTTAGCTTGTTTCCGCCCCAAATACGGTACTTAAATATAGGTTGAAATTTTAAAGGATATAATGCCATAAGTAGTGCAAAGATGTGAAAAGTTTTGGGGAAATGAAAGTAATAGATAGGTTTAGCGTTTTTTAACTGTTAAATAAACTTACAATAATTGTAGACATTTGTAGTTTTACTGTTTAGACACAAACCCAAGCATTTTATGTTGAAACTAAAATACATTTTAGGACTCTTAGTTATCGTTATAAGTTTTACAAGTTGTAACATAAGACGACCAGATAAAACAGGTTTTATGTTTAAGGAAGCAGTTGGTAATATCAATGCTTTAGACTTAAATGGAGGATATGTAAGTAAGTATTCTGATAGTTTGTTTCAAATTTATTTTTTTAAAAAGAATGGAACATATCTTCAGGTTGTCGTAAATGACACTACTTGTCCATTAAAAATTAATAAATCTGAAGATTATTTTAATAAATATGGATTATATAAAGTGAGAGATAATAAATTGGTTCTTCAAGAATGGTCCAGAAACAACAATGAATTTCTAAATGTTTGGGTTTCTGAATATGAAGTTTTAATTAAAGAAAAAAAATTGTATTGGAAAACATTCAAATCTTACAAGTCTTATTTTTTTGATTCAATTAAAACCAGTAATTCTGTATTAAAAAGAATTAAATGCAGAGATGATTCTTTATTTACTAAAAGAAAACCTTGGTTTGTTAAAAGAAAATGGTATTTAAAAAATAGACATCCAAGTAGGAAGTAATCAATTCACTTCTAATTACTTAATAGTAAAACAAAAAAAAACTGTTTCAAATTAATGAAACAGTTTCTTAAGGTGGTCCCACATGGGCTCGAACCATGGACTTTCTGATTATGAGTCAGATACTCTAACCAACTGAGTTATAGGACCGCAATTGGCTTGCAATATTACTACTTATTTTAATGTTCAGCAAGAAAAAAATAAGATTATCTTATCTCTTGGCATAATTCAATTAAAACGCCATTACTGGTCTTTGGATGTAAAAAGGCAACTAATTTATTATCAGCACCTTGCTTAGGAGTTTCGTTTAAAACGGTAAAACCTTCACTTTTAAGACGTTCTATTTCTTCGTGAATATCATCTACATCAAAGGCAATATGGTGAATACCTTCGCCTTTTTTAGCAATAAACTTAGCAATTGGACTGTCTTCATTTGTGGCTTCTAATAATTCAATTTTATTAGAACCAACTTTAAAGAATGAAGTTTTAACACCTTCATTTTCAACAGCTTCTTCCTTGTAGTGTGGTTTCCCAAATAATTTTTTAAATAAATCGTTAGAGGCTTCTATATTTTTAACAGCAATACCAATGTGTTCAATATTATTCATAATGTTGTATCTTTAGTTTAGGTATAATTTTTGGTTACAAAAGTACTATAATCTTTAAATAACACTATTTTTGCACTATGGAAGAAACGCAAAGACAAAAAAAAATAGGAACTGTTTTACAAAAAGACTTGGTAGACATTTTACAAAACGCAGCCACACAAGGTGGAATGCGAGGTGTCATCATATCGGTTTCTAAAGTAAAAGTAACGGTAGATTTAGGCGTTGCCAAAGTTTACTTAAGTATTTTTCCAAACAATAAAGCCAAAGAATTGGTAGAAGGTATTCGTTCTAACACGCCTTTTATTCGTCATGAAATGGCACAACGTACCAAAAACCAATTACGTCGTATGCCTAATTTAGAATTCTTTGTAGACGATTCTTTAGAGCATATTGACAAAATTGAACAATCTTTAAAACGTACCGATAACCCAATTGCAAATCCTGATTCTTTAGAACAACGTAAAAAATTATAATTGAATTTTGCCCTTTACATAGCCAAACGCTATTTACGTTCTAAAAGCAGTAATAATGCTATAAATTTCATCACTTATATTGCTTTAGCTGGTGTTATTTTAGGCGCAGCTTCCTTATTTATAGTCTTATCTGGTTTTGCAGGATTACGTGATTTTACGTTGCAATATACCACCTTAATAGACCCAGATTTTAAGTTAGAAAACACTATTGGAAAATCGTTTAGTTTCACGCCAGAATTACAAGAACAACTTAGTAACATACCAGAAGTTACTACCTATTCTAAAATTATAGAAGAACGCGTAATTGCTTCCGCCAACGGAAAGCAAACTATGGCATTTATAAAAGGAATTGACGACAACTTTAAGTTGGTAAATACAGAATTAGATTCTGTACTTTTTGAAGGCAGTTGGTTAGCACAAAAAACACCACAAATAGTTTCTGGTTATGGTATAGCAAACACATTATCTATTGGTGTTTTAGACTATGCACAAGCTATAAATATTTACGTACCAAAAGCAGGAAAAGGACAAATTACTGATAAAAACCAGGCGTTTAATAGCTTATCGGCTATAAATGTTGGGATTTATAATATTAACGAAACTACAGACAGTAAATACATTTATAGCAGTTTTCAATCGGCAAAAGGGTTATTAAATTACCAAGACCATCAAGTCACGTCTTTAGAAATAAAATTAAAAGACAACGCTAATCCAGAAGATGCAAGAGCACAAATAAATAAACTGTTTGGTGCTAATTTTAGTTTAAAAGATTCATCACAACAAAACGAAGCATTGTATAAAATGCTTAATACCGAAAACCTAGCCGTTTACCTTATTTTCACACTTGTATTAATCATTGCCTTATTTAACGTTATAGGTTCAATAATTATGATGATTTTAGACAAAAGAAACACTTTAAGTACGCTTTATAATATAGGTGCAACCGTAAAAGATATTCGTCGTATTTTCTTTTTACAAGGCGTTTTAATGTCCGTAATAGGTGGTTTTATAGGCTTGCTTATTGGCTATATTATTATACAATTACAATACAGTTTTAGTCTAGTAATGCTAACACCAACGTTGGCGTATCCGGTAGCGTTATCGTTTAAAAATGCAGTGGTTGTTTTCTTAACCATTATTGTTTTAGGAACCTTAGCCTCTAAAATTGCCAGTAGCCGAATAAACAAATCCTTGATTAAAGTTGGTTAATTTTATTTGGGCAAGTTGCAAGCAAACACGCTTTCACGACTCGCTTTTTTTGTTTGCATAAATGCAACAAACAAAAAAGAGCTTAAACAAATCGCTCAACCCTTCTTGCGAGGTCAACTTGTAAATTACAGTAATAAATAGCTTATGTCGTTTTGTGCAACTTTAGTAAAAGTGACTAAAAGTAAGTAAGAAAAACAGAGAATTACTCAGTAAATTGGTGATCACCAAATTTATCTAAAACCTCGTCAAAAACAGCAAATACATCTTCACTATGGTCGCTAGTAACCATTTTCATTCTAAGTTCTTTAAAATGCGGAATACCTTTAAAGTAATTAGTATAATGACGTCTGGTTTCAAAAACACCTAAAATTTCACCTTTCCAGTCAATAGACATTTGTAAGTGTCTGCGTGCAGCTTCTACGCGTTCTTGAATAGTAATTGGACCTAAGTGTTCACCAGTGTTAAAAAAGTGTTTTACTTGCTTAAAAAACCAAGGATTTCCAATGGTAGCTCTACCAATCATACAACCATCTAATCCATAACTATCACGCATTTCCATAGCGCGTTCTGGAGTTGTAACATCACCATTTCCAAATACAGGAATATGCATTCTTGGGTTGTTTTTTACGTCTGCAATAGGTTTCCAATTGGCATCACCTTTATACATTTGCGCACGTGTACGACCGTGAATAGCAATAGCTTTACAACCTACATCTTGTAAACGTTCGGCAACTTTTACAATTTTTATAGAGTCGTCGTCCCAACCCAAACGGGTTTTTACCGTTAAAGGAATATTTGTACGCTTAACCATAGCTTCGGTTAAACTTACCATAAGGTCAATATCTTTTAAAATACCAGCACCAGCACCTTTACTTACTACTTTTTTAACAGGACAACCAAAGTTAATATCTATAATATCTGGTTTAGAACGCTCTACAATATCTACAGTTTGTAGCATACTGTCTAGGTTGGCTCCAAAAATTTGAATTCCAACAGGACGTTCTTTTTCGTAAATATCTAATTTCATAACGCTTTTTGCTGCATCACGAATTAAACCTTCACTACTTACAAATTCGGTATAAACAACATCTGCGCCTTGCTCTTTGCACAAAGCTCTAAATGGTGGATCACTAACATCTTCCATTGGTGCTAAAAGCAAAGGGAAATCGGGTAGTTCTATGTCGCCTATTTTTACCAAAACTGTTTCTTAAATTATAAATTATGTTGCAAAATTAAGACTTTTTTAATTAGCTACCATATATGTAGTAATTGCCTGTAAAGAATAGTAAAAGTCTCTAGTTTTAATGTCTTTTAAAAGCCGCGTTCTTCTTGTAGTTGTTCGTAAGCTTTTAAAACTTCCTTAAATTTAGCTTCGGCGCCTTTTTTATGAGCTTCCCCTAAATGTTCTACTTTATCCGGATGGTATTTTTTAGCCATTTTACGGTAGGCTTTTTTAACTTCGTCTGTACTAGCGCTAGAGTCTATTTCTAATATTTTGTAAGCATTATCACTACTGTTATAAAACATAGCTTTAATACTTTCGTAATCTCTATGATTAATGTTTAAGTAATTAGAAATAATGTGTATTTGCGCTTCTTCTTTTTCGTGAATGTGACCATCGGCTTTGGCAATATCAAATAAAAAGTGAACCAATTGCAAACGTGATGCGTGATCCATACGTTGCTGTATTTGTAAACATACTTGGCGTACCGATACATTTTGAACGCTAATAGTTTTAAATAATTTAAAAGCGTGGTTAGCACGTTCCTTTCCGTACATTTTCACAAACTGACTGCGTACCATATCTAGTTCGCGTTGGTCTTGAACGCCATCGGCTTTTATAATCACACTAGCTAAAACTAAAAGACTCACCTCAAAATCTCCATATTGTGTTTGGTGTTGGCTTGTACGTTGTGTTTTTTGTGGTTCGCGTTCGCCACGACCAATGGTAAAAAGACTTTCTTCTTTACTAAAAGCATCGCCTAAGCTTCCTAAAGCTAAGCCTAAAATAGAACCTAATGGCCCACCAAGTGACCAACCTAAAGCGGCACCAATCCATTTAAAAGCACTCATTTGTTTTGTTTTTTATTCGGTTTCAAAGATACTTAGTTAGTGTTGTAAAATAAATTTTGTTACATAATTTGTAGGTTAAATGGAATTTTATGAGAATCACTAAGCTTGTTGGTACAGGCGTTAAGGATGAAGCCATTTGTTTGAGCTCTCCTAAGTATACCGATAGCTATCGGGATAATTGGGAAGCGAGTGGCGCGAGCCTGACCTTATGGCACCAAAAGTGGCATAAGGGAACGTCATAAAACTCTAAATTGTTACTATTTATAGCGGCATAAGATACTTATATGGCAGTTTAAAAAATTTGCACAGTTTTTGATTAACTTTGTATTATAAACTAAAATTAAAATTATGTATCCAGAACAAATGGTAAAACCAATGCGTGAAGATTTAACGATCGCAGGTTTTCAAGAATTATATACAGGTGATGATGTAACGAATGCATTAAGCAAAGAAGGAACAACTTTAGTGGTTGTAAATTCGGTTTGTGGTTGTGCAGCAGCTAACGCAAGACCTGGAGCTAAAATGAGTTTAGAAAATGCTAGCAAGCCAGACCAGATTGTAACTGTTTTTGCAGGTGTAGATAAAGATGCGGTTAATAAAGCACGTGAATTTATGGTGCCTTTTCCTCCAAGTTCGCCATGTATGGCTTTATTTAAAGATGGCGAATTAGTACATATGCTTGAACGTCACCATATTGAAGGTAGACCAGCAGAGCTTATTGCGGACAATTTAAAAGACGCTTACAACTCTCATTGTTAAAAAATTACAATGCACACATAGTAAAACCACGCATTTTTGCGTGGTTTTTTTATGCCATATCGTTATAATGTCGCTAAATTTGTAATCTTACAACTATTAACAAATGAAAAAGCTTTTAGCTTATCCTTTAACGGTTTTATATTTTTTCTTTTTTGGACTATTTTTATTAGTATTCCATCCTATACAAGTGCTTTGTTTTAAGTTGTTTGGCTATAACGCGCACAGAATTAGTGTGTATAGTTTAAATGCTTGTTTAACGCGTTGTTTACATATTTTAGGCTTTACTTACGCTATTGAAATTCCAGATAGTATTCCTACAGATAGACCAACTATAATTGTGGCTAATCACCAAAGCATGAACGACATTCCACCAATAATTTGGTTTATGCGTCGTTTTCACCCAAAATTTGTGAGTAAAAAGGAATTAGGTCACGGTTTACCAAGTGTATCTTATAATTTACGTGTTGGTGGTTCGGTTTTAATAGACCGTAAAAACCCAAGGCAAGCCATTACTCAAATAGCTAAAATGGCAGATTATATTGAAAAACATAATCGTGCTACAGTTATTTTTCCTGAAGGAACACGAAGTAAAACGGGGCAACCTAAAAAGTTTCAGACTAAAGGTTTAACTATTTTATTTAAAAAAGCACCTAACGCAATAGTTATTCCTGTTACTATAAATAACTCTTATAAAACCTTACCTTATGGGAAATTCCCAATGGGATTAGGTTCTAAAATTACCTTTACGGTTCATAAGCACTTAGAAGTTAAAGATTTTGAAACTCAAGAACTTATTGAAAACGTAGAGCATACCATAACAAACGCCATTAAATCTGCTTAATTATGTCTTTAAAAAATATACGATTAGATGTGATGAAATATCTTGAAAAAGATATTGACACCTTAATAGAAAAATATTTAGTGCCTATAGATTCTATTTGGCAGCCAAGTGATTTTTTACCTAATTCTGAAAGCGATTCGTTTTTTGAAGAAGTGAAAGAAATTCGTGAATTATCTAAAGAATTACCTTACGATTTTTGGGTAGTTTTAGTGGGTGATATGATTACTGAAGAAGCGTTACCAACTTACGAGTCTTGGTTAATGGATGTTGAAGGTGTAGACCAAGTAGGACGAAATGGTTGGGGAAAATGGGTAAGACAATGGACCAGTGAAGAAAACCGTCACGGAGATGTATTAAACAAATACTTATACCTTTCTGGTCGTGTAAATATGAAAGAAATTGAAAAAACCACTCAGCATTTAATTGCCGATGGTTTTGATATTGGTACGGATAGAGATCCGTATAAAAACTTTGTGTACACGTCTTTCCAAGAGTTAGCAACTTACATTTCGCACAATCGCGTTGCTAAAATGGCAAAAGCAAAAGGTAATAAGCAATTGGCAAAAATGTGTAAAATTATTGCTGGAGACGAAATGCGTCACCATTTAGCATATAGCGATTTTGTAGACCGTATTTTTAAGGAAGATCCTAACCAAATGATGATGGCTTTTCATTACATGATGAAAGCTAAAATTACGATGCCTGCACATTTTTTAAGAGAATCTGGAGATAAAATAAGTACAGCTTTCGAGGAGTTTAGTAACACTGCGCAACGTATTGGAGTTTACACTTCGTTAGATTACATAGATATTTTACAAAAGCTAATTGATAAATGGGATATTGGTAACATTAAAAGTTTAAATCCTGAAGCCGAAAAAGCGCGTGATTACTTAATGAAATTACCAAGTAGAATGACACGTTTAGCAGATAGAATGACCATTCCTGAAAACTCTTACCAGTTTAAATGGGTTGAGCCAGCGAAATTGAAATATTAATGAAGTTTTTCAAAACATTAATTTTCTCTTTTGTACTTGTATTCAGTAATTCATTGTTGTCTCAACAAGGAAAGAGTTACAATGAATCAGGTGCTTTAATAAGAGATTTTGAATTTTCTTATGAAGAAAAAGAAGGTGTAAAAAGCATTCTATCTTTTTATGGAGGGAAGTCTGAATATTCAACAGGTTATGTTCTCAGATCGAAAAAGGGTCTTTCTAAATATTTTGAAATAATTATTAAAGAAAGTACATATATAAATAAACAGATATCTAAACCAGATTTTCCTGCATCTAATATTGCTTATTTATTTTTTAAATCTTTGCAAAAAGAGCGAGATAGTTATGACGAAATTAGAGTTGTTGTAGGAGACGAAAATCAGTTCAAATTTTCTTATACTAAAGAAGAATTATTTAATGTTGAAGAGAAAATTAAATTTGCAGAGTATGTTGTAAAGTTAATTGGAGCTAATGATTTTACTGAATTAACTAAATTAATCAGTAACAAATTAGTCCCTTTCAAAGTTGAAAGTTTAATAAATTCTATTAAAAATGTAGAGTCTATGTTTACAGCAGTAAAAAATTTTATTCCTTATGGCTTTAAAATAGTAAATTATAAAGGCACTAATTTAATCCATATAAGTGGAGCAATTGAACGTATTGAAAAATCAAATGAATTTAGTTTGGACCTAGATTATGATTTAAAATCGAATATAATTTATCAAATTAAATACTCCTTTTTTTAATTAAACAGAACTAAATCCTTTCAATTCTAAATTGAAAGGATTTTTTTTGTGATATGGATCACGATGCTATTATTAATCAAACTATTCAATTTGTAAAAGACACCTTAAAAGAAGCCGAAGGCGGACACGACTGGTTTCACATAGAACGTGTTTATAAAAACACCTTATTAATAGCACAACAGGAAAAGGTAGATCTTTTAATTGTTTCCTTAGGCGCTTTATTACATGATATTGCTGATAGTAAATTTCATAACGGTGACGAAACGGTTGGACCTAGAGTCGCTAAAAGTTTTTTAGAACGCTTAAAAGTTGATGGATATGTGATTAAACATGTCATTGCAATTATTGAAAACATAAGTTTTAAAGGAGGAAACGAACCACAAAAATTTAAGTCTTTAGAATTAGACGTGGTTCAAGATGCAGATCGTTTAGATGCTATAGGAGCTATTGGTATTGCAAGAACATTTAATTATGGTGGATTTAAAAATAGAGCCATTTACAATCCAGAAATTAAGCCGGAATTAAATCTAACAAAAGACGCTTATAAGGCATCTACAGCGCCAACCATAAATCATTTTTACGAAAAGCTGTTGCGTCTTAAAGATAAAATGAAAACTAAAACGGGTTTAGAATTAGCTCAAGTTCGACATAATTTTATGGAATCTTATTTAAAACAGTTTTTCAATGAATGGAATGGTAATAATTAACCGAATCAATCATTTTTGAATAATTAAAAGCTTTTAACTATTTTTAAATTAATAACTTCATCCTGGAATAGACTTTATATTTTTGGAATAGTAATTGCAAAACACTAAGTATAACCCAAAACTATAACATTAAGAATGTTGTTTTTTGAAATACTCAAATTATGAAAAAGTCAATTTTAATACTATTTATACTAAGCATATCGTTTTCAACATTTGCACAACAAACCGACTCATTTAAAGCTGGCGAATGGTTTAAATTTAAAATGAGTTATAGCGGTTTTTTTAAAGCTGGTAACGCTACTTTAAAAGTTAATGAAACCGATTTAAACGGAAAACCTGTTTTTCACGTGGTTGGAAAAGGTTGGACCACTGGGGCAATAAAATGGTTTTTTAAAGTAGAAGATCGTTATG
>DAISIZ010000073.1:10359-10896 GCA_036821745.1 Aurantibacter sp.
GTTATGAGAGTTATTTTGATAAGTCTACCAATGTGCCTTATAAATTTGTAAGAAAAATTGATGAAGGCGGACATACAAAAGATTTAGAAATTGATTTTAATCAAGAAAAAAATGAAGCTTTTATAAAAGACAATAAGCATAACACAAATAAAACTGTAGCCACAACACCAAATGTGCAAGATATGGTGTCTACCTTTTACTATTTGAGAAACAAAATGGATGTTTCTAAATTAAAAGCTGGCGATGAGGTTAATTTAGATATGTTTTTTGATGAAGAAAATTACGGCTTTAAATTAAAATATTTAGGGTCTGAGAATATAGAAACACCATTTGGGAAAGTTAATACGCTAAAGTTTAGACCATATGTTATGTCTGGGCGCGTTTTTAAAGAAGAAGAAAGTTTAACTTTGTGGGTTTCAAACGATAAAAATAAAATACCCTTAAAAATAAAAGCTGATTTAGCAGTAGGTTCATTAAGAGCAGACTTAGAAGCTTTTAAAGGTTTAAAACATCCATTTAAAATAATAGTGGAGCAAT
>DAISIZ010000074.1:0-2022 GCA_036821745.1 Aurantibacter sp.
AATGTTCCTGCGTGACCAATACCAACCCACCAAACGAAGTTAGTAATATCCCAAGCCCAGTTAACTGTTCTGTTTAATCCCCAAGTACCGATACCTGTTGATATTGTATAAATCATACAACCTACTCCCCAAAGGAAAGCTACTAATGCGATTGAAAAAACAATCCACCATTGCTTATTTGCTTTTCCTTCTACAGGTGCAGCAATATCTAAAGTTACATCGTGGTAAGACTTGTTACCTGTAACTAAAGGTCTTCTAATAGGTGCTTCGTAATGAGACGCCATAATCCTTTATTAAATTATTACTTGTTAATTAATTACTTATTATATGTTTCTTACTTTAGTTTGGTACATCACATTAGGTTTTGTTCCAACACTTTCAAGTAAGTGATACATACGATCATCAGCTTTTAAAGCCGAAATTTCGCTATCCTTATCGTTAACATCTCCAAATGTCATTGCTCCATTGCTACATGCAGAAGAACAAGCGGTTTGGAATTCGCCATCTTTAATTTGACGTCCATCACGTTTCGCATCTAAAATGGTCTTTTGTGTCATTTGAATACACATAGAACATTTCTCCATAACTCCACGAGAACGTACTGTTACATCTGGGTTTACTACCATACGACCTAAATCGTCATTAAAGTGGTAATCAAACTCATCGTTTCCAGCATATAAGAACCAGTTAAAACGTCTTACTTTGTATGGACAGTTGTTTGCACAATATCTTGTACCAACACATCTGTTATACGCCATGTGGTTTTGACCTTGACGACCGTGAGCCGTTGCAGCAACAGGACAAACTGTTTCACAAGGTGCGTGATTACAGTGCTGACACATTACTGGTTGGAAAGCAACCTGAGGATTATCTGCAGGGTCTTCTAACTCACCAAATCCACCTAAAGAACCATTATCTCCAAATAAACCATCGAAACCATCTTTCTTAGCATCATCTTGAGCGAATGTATCTTCAGAAGAATAATATCTATCAATACGTAACCAGTGCATATCACGGCTACGACGGATTTCTTCTTTACCTACAACAGGTACGTTGTTTTCTGCGTGACAAGCAATCACACAAGCACCACAACCTGTACAAGCATTTAAATCTATAGATAGGTTAAAGTGATGTCCTACTGAACGATCAAACTCATCCCATAAATCTACTTCAGGAGACGTTACTGGAGTTTCTTGGTGATTTAAAGACACAACAGGAATTGCATTCCAATGTGATTTATCAGAAGTATTAAAAACTTCCAAAGTTGTTTCTTTAATAATATCACCACGCCCCATTAATGTATTTTGAAGCTGTACGCAAGCAAATTCATGCATTCCGTTAGCGGCTTCAATAGTTACATTTTGTACGTCACTAAAGTTGTTATATAAAGTGTAAGCATTTACACCTGTTTTCATTTCATCTTTTAAACCTGCAGTTCTACCGTAACCAAATGCTAAACCTAAAGAACCTTTAGCTTGACCTGGTTGGATAATTACAGGAACTACTAATGATTTACCATTAGCAGAAATCTTAGCATAACTACCATTTAATGCACCAGTTGCCTCATGCTCGTTTACTAAACTTAATGCTTCAGCATCAGACTTAGAAACCGTTAAATAGTTATCCCATGATGTTCTTGTGATTGGATCTGGAAACTCTTGTAACCAAGGGTTATTGGCTTGCTGTCCATCACCTAAACCAGTTTTAGTATATAATGATAATTCGTAACCTTTACCTTTAGCTGAATTTGCTAAATCTCTAGCTGCATTACCATTTACTACTGGTGCTTCTTCACCTTCAACAGTTTCAGTAGCTTCTGCAACTGTATCAACTGAAGTTGTTGCCACAAACACACCATCGTGTAACGCTTGGTTGTAAGACTTACCATTTAAGATAGAGGTCTTCCAAGTATCCTTGATGTAATCGTTTAATTTAGAACCATTACCTGTAGCAGTTAGTAAAAACTCTTGGAATTGCTTCGTATCAAATAAAGGACGAATTGTTGGTTGTATTAACGCAAAG
>DAISIZ010000074.1:2032-10892 GCA_036821745.1 Aurantibacter sp.
TCTTTAATTCAACATCTCCCCAAGATTCTAAATAATGAGGTGCTGCTGCAATATATTGAGTTCCTGCTGCTGTTTCATCTTCCTTAGAAGTGAAATTCACAGTTAATTTTGTTTTCTTTAATCCAGCATTAAAGTCTGCTGCATTAGAAAGCGTGTACGATGGGTTAACACCACTCATAATAAGAGCGCCAACTTTTCCAGCTCTCATATCGTTAATTAAAGCAGTAACTGTTTCATCTTTACCTTGACGCGTTGTAATAGCATTTTTAGTATCGAAAGCTTTACTGTTTAATTTTTCGTTAATTTCTAAAACAACCGTTTGTGCATTAACATCTTGTAAACCTGTTACAACAACTGCATTACTACCTGCTTTATTAATTTCGGAAGCCGCTGTATTAACTGCTGCTTCTATATGTTTTGGTAAGTTTCCTGAAACAGAACCACCTACAATGTAACTATGTAATTTAGCTAAAGCTAATTTTTGCTCACTTGGCTTAAGCGCTTTACGCATATCCGCATTTGCACCAGCTAAAGACATATTAGACTCAAACTGAATGTGTCTTGACATCTTCCCTTTTTTAGGAACACGACCTTTAGCATATCCAGCATCGAATCCGCCACCTTGCCAATCACCTAAAATATCTGCACCAACAGAAACAATAGTTTCCGCCTTAGAGAAATCGTAATTAGCTAAAGCACGTTGTCCATACTTAGCTTCAAAAGCGTCTAAAGCTTTAGATTGAGAAACCGCATCGTAAGATACATGCTTGACGTTTCCAAACTTTTCTTTAAACTCTCCAATTAATTTAGATGTCGATGGACTTGCAAATGTTTGTGTTAATAACACGATTTGCTTTCCTTCATCTTTTAAAGTGGCAAGTGTTTTGCTTACTTCGGCATTAAAAGTGTCCCAAGAGATGTCTTTACCGTCTTTCTTAGGATTTTTAACACGTTGATTATCGTAAAGATCTAAAACAGATGCATTAACACGTGCATTGGCTCCCCCAGCAAAATCAGCTAACTTATTGTTTTTGATTTGAATAGGACGACCTTCACGAGTTTTTACTAAAACTGATGCAAAGTCAAAACCATTAGCAATAGTTGTTGCATAGTAGTTAGCAACACCAGGAATAATAGAATCTGGTTGCACTACGTAAGGAATCGATTTAATAACCGGTCCTTCACAAGCAGCTAATGACGCAGCAGCGGTACTAAAACCAACATACTTTAAGAAATCGCGTCGTGTTGTACTTGAAGCTTCTAATGATTCTTTATCACCTAAAAACTCATCAGTAGGAATCTCCTGTACAAACTCGTTTTGTTTTAGCGTCTCAACAATAGAGCTATCGTTTAGCTCCTCAACACTTTTCCAGTATTTCTTGTTTGATGACATATTATATAATTGAATTACTTCTTAAATTTATTTTTATGTGCACTCGGACAAAGCTAAGTGCGATACTTTTTAAACTCCGTTAATTAGTAGTGACACTTACCACATTCTAATCCACCCATTTGAGCTGCTGTAAGCTGGTCTACACCATACTTTTTAGATAACTGCTCGTGAATTTTAGTATAGTAATCGTTTCCTTTTACTTTAACGTTTGTCTCTCTGTGACAGTTAATACACCATCCCATTGTTAAAGGTGCATATTGAGACATGATTTCCATTTCCTCTACAGGACCGTGACATGTTTGACACTCAATTTGACCTACAACAACGTGTTGTGAGTGATTAAAATAAGCGAAATCTGGTAAGTTGTGAATTCTAACCCATTTAACTGGCTTCGTTTTACCTGTGTATTTTTGGTTTGCATCGTCCCAACCAACAGCTTCGTAAAGCTTTTTGATTTCACCATCGTAAAACTCTTTGCTATATTCTTCAGTTGCTGTAGTTTCAGCCACTTCGTAAATAGACTTATGACAGTTCATACAAACATTTAATGATGGGATCCCTGAGTGCTTAGACACACGTGCAGAAGAGTGACAATACTTACAGTCAATACCATTATCTCCAGCGTGAATCTTGTGAGAATAATGAATTGGTTGCACAGGCTCGTAACCTTGGTTAACACCTACTTGAGACAAGTAACCATATACAAAGTATGCACTTGATAATAATAAGATAATTACAGAAACAATAACCAAAAATTGATTTTGAGCAAATGCTTTCCATAATGGCGTACGCTTTTCTGCTACTGGTAATTCTAAACCTTTATCTAATGCAAAACGACGTAACGTTTTATTTACAATAACTAAAGCGGCAGCCAATAAGGCAAACAATAACGCTAAAGCCCCAAGGATTAATGTATTATTTGAACCATCACCTTCACCCGAAGCATTAGCTCCTCCAACAACAGCTGTTTCAACTGGTGGTTTTGGCGCCGGTGCAGCCGCAGTATAGGCTAGAATATTATCAATATCCGTATTAGATAATTGAGGAAAAGCCGTCATTGCGGTTCCATTGTACTCTTTGTAGATTTTATTAGCGTAAACATCGCCAGCCTTAATCATTCCAGCACTGTTTTTAATCCAAGCGTATAACCACTCACGATCTAAACCTTCTTCTTCAGCTAAACGTGTTTCAACATTTGCTAATGCTGGACCAGTCATTTTCTTATTTAACTTGTGACAAGAAGCACAGTTCGCGTTAAACAAAGACTTTCCTGCAGCAGCGTCATCTTGCGCATTAAGAGATGAGGAAAAAGCTATTAATACAACTAAACTTAAACGTAACAGAATAAAGCTTAACTTACGGTGAATCACCTGTTTCATATTATATATTGAATTTACTTCTAAACTTTGGTATGATTTTTTCATAGTGTAACAGAGAAAATCTGATTTTTTATACGTTATGCAAAAGTAAGACTTAAACTCCATTTTCGAAATGTTAGAGAAGTCTTAATTTTTAATTTAGAAAAATTCTAAATAAGAATTTAGCAAGTATTTAAATGATTAGGTTACTTTTGTAACAAAAAAGCACTCTCATGAAAGTAATAACACGTATTAGCGTAATTATATTTATAACTTTAAACATTAGTTTAATAGGGCGATTAAATGCTCAAAACTCTAGTGTTAGCATTACTAAAGATGCGAAAATTGATGAACTTTTAACACGTAAAAGTGAACAAAATAAAGACGATAGTGCTTCAAAAAAATACAAAATACAGATATATTCTGGAACAAATACTGGAGCAAATACAAAGCTAAATGCTTACAAAGGCAAATTTACTGAGTGGTCTTCAAAACTTGTTTTTGAAACGCCAAATCATAAAGTTTGGGTCGGTAATTTTAGAACTAGATTAGAAGCTGATAGAGCTTTAGTTGAGATAAAAAAAGAGTTTGATAGAGCTTTTATTTTTAAACCTAAAAAGAAAAAAAAGCAATAATTATCGCTTTTTAGTTAGTGATAAAACAGAAAAGACGACCAAATAGTCGTCTTTTTTTATGGGTGAAATTTAATAGTCTTTTGACATATTAATTTCAAATTCTTTAAAAAATTCTTCAATAGCACCATACTTATTATTGCTCCAAAACTCACAACATTTCCATTAAAAGTTTGTAATTTGAATAATGGAAAATTAGAAGCGAGGACTTTTATTTTATATGACTTTACCTCTTTATAATTGACATCTATTTTTTCTGACTCAAACACAAAAAATAGACTATTTGACTTCACCTGAATTGTAACATTATTCTTATAAGTGTTCTTCCCTAAAAAGATAAATAAGAAAGAAAGTCCTAATGTGAAAATCATAAACCATATAAATTCTAATTGAAAGAACTTATTCAAAAACAACACAAGGAAAAAGGACAGAATTATAGAGCCTAAAATAGCTAAATAGTATTTAAACAAGTTTATTGTTTCTATTTCGTGTTTTTCATATTTAGTTTTGAAAGGATTTTTAAAAAACCAGTTAAACATTATTCATCAAAACAAAGCAAATGTTTTATTCAAAATAACTTGGATTAAATATAACAAAAAAGGCGTCCAAATGGTCGCCTTTTTACTATCGTTAAAATTAAATTATTTTAATTTCTTTTTCACTTCAACTTCATGGAAAGCTTCTATAACATCACCTTCTTTAATGTCGTTGTAGTTTTTAACTTGCATACCACAATCATATCCTTTAGATACTTCTTTAGCATCATCTTTAAAACGTTTAAGGGAAGCTAACTCACCAGTGTAAGCTACTACTCCATCACGTATTAAGCGGATTTGAGAGTTTCTAAATATTTTACCATTAGTTACCATACAACCTGCAATAGATCCCACCTTAGATACCTTAAAGATTTCTCTAATTTCGGCAGTACCAGTAATCTCTTCTTTAAGCTCTGGAGATAACATACCTTCCATAGCATCTTTAAGATCATTAATGGCATCGTAAATAATAGAGTATGTTCTAATATCAACTTCTTCTTGGTCTGCAATAACTCTTGCATTTCCAACAGGACGCACATTAAATCCAATAATAATGGCATCTGATGCTGTTGCTAATAACACATCACTTTCTGTAATGGCCCCAACACCTTTATGTAAAATATTAACTTGAATTTCTTCCGTAGATAATTTCTGGAACGAATCTGTTAATGCTTCCACCGATCCATCAACATCACCCTTAAGGATAATATTAAGCTCTTTAAACGTTCCTAAAGCAATACGACGTCCAATCTCTGCTAATGTTAACGTTTTTGTTGTTCTTACATCTTGCTCACGTTGTAACTGTGTACGTTTGGTTGCAATTTGTTTCGCTTCACGCTCGTCTGCAAAGACATTAAACTTATCACCGGCTTGCGGTGCACCATCTAATCCTAAGATAGATACTGGTGTTGAAGGTCCTGCTTCTTTAACGTCATTTCCACGTTCATCTTGCATTGCCTTAACCTTACCACTGTTTTTACCTGCTAAAACGTAATCTCCTACACGAAGCGTTCCTGCTTGTACTAATATAGTAGATACATATCCACGACCTTTGTCTAAGAATGCTTCTACAACCGTACCAACTGCTGGTTTAGAAGGATTAGCTTTTAGCTCTAGTAATTCAGCTTCAAGTAATACTTTTTCTAATAATTCTTTTACACCTGTTCCTACTTTAGCAGAAATATCATGTGACTGGATTTTTCCACCCCAATCTTCAACTAGTAAGTTCATTTGTGCTAAACCTTCTTTAACCTTTTCAGGATTTGCAGTAGGCTTATCTATTTTGTTTATCGCAAAAACAATTGGTACTCCAGCTGCTTGAGCGTGAGAAATTGCTTCTTTAGTTTGCGGCATGATTTCATCATCGGCAGCAGCCACAATAATAGCGATATCGGTTACTTGAGCTCCACGTGCACGCATGGCAGTAAAGGCCTCGTGACCAGGTGTATCTAAAAAGGCAATTTTTTGACCATTTTCTAACTCTACACCATAAGCACCGATATGCTGTGTAATTCCTCCAGATTCACCGGCGATTACGTTTTCTTGACGAATGTAATCTAATAACGATGTTTTACCATGATCTACGTGACCCATAACCGTAACGATTGGCGCACGAGACTCTAAGTCTTCTGGTTTATCTTCAACCTCTACGATTGATTCTTCAATATCTGCAGTAATGAATTCAGTTTTAAATCCGAATTCTTCAGCAACGATAGATAATGTCTCAGCATCTAAACGCTGGTTCATTGTTACCATCATTCCTAACGACATACAAGCCGAGATAATTTGCGTTACACTAACATTCATCATGGTAGCTAACTCACTTGCTGTTACGAATTCTGTAACTTTAAGTGTTTTACTTTCAGCATCTTCAATTCTCTGATCAATTTCAGTTTTCTCTCTATGCTGATCTCTCTTATCTCTTCTATACTTAGCACCTTTACCTTTGTTAGATTTACCTTGCAGTTTTTCTAAGGTTTCACGTACTTGTCTTTGCACTTCTTCTTCTGTTGGCTCTACCTTAACGATAGGCGCACGTTTTTGACCACCTTTTTTACCTTTATAGTTACTTGAGCGGTTGTTTCCAGAATTGTTGTTATCACCGGGTTTAGAAATACGACGACGCTTACGTTTGTTTGCTGCGTTTCCTGATCCAGGTTTATTATCTTCCTTCTTCTTTTTAGGCTTATTAAATTGTGATAAGTCAATTTTTTGACCTGCAATTTTTGGCCCAGAAAGTTTCTGGTATTTTGTTTCTACTTTTTCGTCTCCAAGACCAACTTCCTTTGCTTCTTCTTTTTCAGGTTTAGCTTCGGTTGCTTTTGGCGCTTCTACTTTTCCAGATGGCTTAACCTCATCTTTCTTAGTATCTACCACTTTTTTGGCTACGGGTTGTTCCTTTTTAGCTACAGGAGTTTTAGCTTCTGGTTGCTTAACCACTTTAAGACCTTCAAGCTTTGGCGCTTCGGTCTTAATTTTAGTAGGTTCTTTTTTAGCAACAGGTGCTTTAACCTCAGGCTTTTTAGCTTCAGGTGTTTTAGCTTCTACTTTTTCAGCAGGAGTTTCAACAGCCTTCTTAGGATTTAAATCAATTTTTCCTACTTGCTTAGGTCCAGAAAGGGTTTTAGACGCTTTTACTACTTCTTCAGCTTTCGCTTTAGCCGCAGCCGCTTTAGCATCTTCTTCTTTTTGTTTAGCTTCAAGATCTTTTTCACGTTTAACACGTAAATCTTCCTTTTCCTTAAGCTTAGCTTCACTTACCGCTTTAGACTTCACTTTCTTATTTGCATCCGTCTCGAACTGATCCGAAAGCACTTTATAAGTATCTTCAGAAATTTTCGTAGTAGGGCGCTTCTCTATATCAATGCCTTTAGAATCTAAAAATTCTACAGCACGGTCCAGAGAGATGTTAAGCTCACGCAGTACTTTATTTAATCTAATTGTCTCAGCCATAAATTGCCTTTACTCTTTAATATCAATCAAAATTGTTCGTTAGTCTTCAAATTCCTCTTTAAGAATTCTAATAACGTCCATAATTGTTTCTTCTTCTAAATCTGTACGCTTTACAAGATCTGCAACGTCTTGCTCTAACACACTTTTTGCGGTATCTAAACCAGCTTTGCTGAATTCATCAATGATCCACTTTTCGATTTCATCTGAGAATTCACTTAATTCAACATCTTCTTCAGCTCCTTCTCTAAACACGTCAATTTCGTAACCTGTTAATTGTCCAGCTAAACGGATGTTATGTCCACCACGACCAATGGCCTTACTTACTTCTTCTGGTTTTAAAATAGCTTCGGCACGTTTGTTTTCCTCGTCTATTTTAATTGAAGTTACTCGTGCAGGACTCAACGCACGTGTAATATATAAATTTAAGTTATTAGTGTAATTAATAACGTCAATATTTTCGTTTCCTAATTCACGAACAATTCCGTGAATACGAGATCCTTTCATTCCAACACAAGCTCCTACAGGATCAATTCTATCATCGTAAGAATCTACTGCTACTTTTGCTTTTTCACCTGGGATTCTAACCACGTTTTTAATCGTAATTAAACCATCAAATACTTCTGGAATTTCAGACTCAAACAACTTCTCTAAAAACTTAGGCGCTGTTCTTGACATAATAATAGCAGGCTTATTTCCTTTTAAGTCTACACTATCAATAATTCCTTTTACATTATCTCCTTTACGGAAAAAATCTGAAGGGATTTGTTTATCTTTTGGTAAGATGATTTCGTTTCCTTCATCATCAATTAAAATAACTGCTTTGTGACGAATATGGTGCACTTCAGCAGTATATAAATCACCTACTAACTCTTGAAATTGCTTGTAAAGATTTGTGTTATCGTGTTCGTGAATTTTAGAAATTAAGTTTTGACGTAATGCTAAAATAGCACGACGACCAAGATCAATTAATTTCACTTCTTCGGACACATCTTCTCCAACTTCAAAATCTGGCTCAATTTTTTGTGCTTCAGATAAAGAAATCTCCTGGTTAGGCTCTTCTACTTCTCCGTCTGCAACTACAATCCTATTTCTCCAAATCTCTAAATCTCCTTTATCTGGATTAATAATAATATCAAAATTATCATCGTCACCAAACTTTTTCTTTAAAGCGTTTCTAAAAACATCCTCTAAAATAGACATTAGCGTCACACGATCAATTAACTTGTCGTCTTTAAATTCTGAAAAAGATTCGATTAATGCAAGATTCTCCATATCTCGTTTTGTTATTAAAATTTTATAACCACTTTAGCATCTGCAATATTTGCATACTCTAAAGTTTTATTTTTTTGTACTGTTACTTTTCCTTTACCAACTGGCTTAGGCTCTCTCGCTTTCCATTGTAATTCAATAGCGTCATTGGTAGCATTAACCAATTCTGCTTCTATACGTTCATCGTCATTAGTGATTACTTCTAACGTTCTACCAATGTTTTTCTTAAACTGTCTTGGTAAAGTTAAAGGCGCCGCTGCTCCGGCAGACATCACCTCTAAAGCAAAATCGTGTTCTTCACGATCTATGTTATTCTCTATGGAACGACTAATAAATATGCAATCTTCAACTTTCAACCCTTCATCGCCATCAATAATAATTTTAATAGCATTATCTGAAGACATCGAAAAATCGATTAGAAAAAGATCTTCTCTTTCTTCTAAAGCGTCCTGAAGCAACTGTTTTACTGTATTTACAAACATTATTTAGTATAAAAAGAGGGGACTTTTTTAATGTCCCCTCGCTATAGATTTCTTTACAACGATGCAAATATACATTATTTTTATGAGAACTCATAATACAATGAGTCTCAAAGCTATTGCAATTTGCTTACCAAACAATTAAAAAGAAAAGAGGATTGCCGTTAAGCAATCCTCGTTTTTAATGTTGGCCCACTAGGGCTCGAACCTAGACTCTTCGGTACCAAAAACCGACGTGTTG
>DAISIZ010000075.1:0-10847 GCA_036821745.1 Aurantibacter sp.
TACGAGCAATAGCTTCTCCTTGTCCACGTTCTTCAGCTTCTAAACCTGGATAAGCACCCGGCGTATCTAACAAAGTAACTACAGGAATTCCAAATTTCTCGGCAGATTTCATTAAACGCAATGCTTTACGGTAACCTTCCGGATTAGCCATTCCAAAATTACGGTACTGACGTGTTTTAGTGTTGTATCCTTTTTGTTGACCAATAATCATAAAACTCTGGTCTCCAATTTTACCTAAACCACCAATCATAGCTTTATCATCTTTATAATTACGATCTCCGTGTAATTCTAAAAACGTGTCACCACATAGTGCTTTAATATAATCTAAGGTATAAGGTCTGCTCGGGTGACGTGACATTTGTACACGTTGCCATGGCGTTAAATTCTTATATATATCTTTCTTAGCAGCTTTTAGTTTAGTTTCTAATTGCTTGCAAGTTTCCGTAACATCTACATCACTTTCTTCACCAAGTTGTTGGCATTTCTGTAGTTGCTCTTCAATTTCTTTTATCGGTAATTCAAATTCTAAATATTCCATAGTAAACTATAAAATTATACATAGTTAGCTCACAAAATTACATAATTTAAAGCTAAGTTTCATAATTATCTTGTTATTTATACAACAAGAAATCCAATTTCATTTTATCCTTAAAAAAGTGGTTCCAATAATAGGCTATTATTAGTTTTGTATGATTTTTTATAAGATCTTTTTCCTGATATGTGTAACGATTATCCACAAATGCAAAATAAGGTAGTTTAAAAAGTCCAGCCACTTTGTAATGTTTATAATGCTTCTTATAAATGTATTTTAATGTGATGTTTAATTCTTTTTCATTCTTATTAAAATCGTTCCTAGAAACCTCATGCTGTCTATATAAATAAACCATTTCATCTAATTGAATAACTTTATCTCCTCTAGAAATAAGCTGCAAGAGTAAATCCCAGTCTTCATAACCATAAATTAACCCAGCATCATAACCTTTAGTTTTAAGAAAATCGGAACGGCGAAACACACAACTATTAAAAATACAATTTACGATTATAAAACGCTCGTGCTCATATGGTGGCAATGGCCAATATTCATTTTTAACACCTGTAAAATTAGATTACCCATAAACAATTTTACAATCTGGCTCTTCTGTAAAGGTTAAAACTGCTAATTCTAAATAATTTTCTGTAATTAAATCATCGGCATCTAAAGGAAGAATAAATTCACCTTTAGTTAATTTAATTGCATTATTTCTAGCAATTGCAACACCGGTATTTCTTTGATTTATAAGCTGAAATTTAGGTTTATCCTTAATATACTCTTCAATAACTACAACTGAATTATCTGTAGAACCATCATTTACAATAATACATTCCCAATTCGCATAGGTTTGATTTTCAATACTAGTTAAGGTTTCGACTACAAAATTAGCTTGATTAAAACATGGAACGATTACGGATACTATAGGTTGTTCCATATCTTTAATTTAATCTTTTTGGCTTGTTTTTAAATACACCATTAAGCAAAACAGTTATCAATATAATTAACGCACCAAAATAGAACAACGTGGTCATAGTTTCTGTCTCTGGAAAAATTAAAAACGCGAGTACTATGCCATAAACTGGCTCTAAATTATAGGTTAAAACCACGGTAAATGGACTAATATATTTCATAACATGTACCGAAGCTATAAAAGCATAAGCCGTGCAAATTGAAGCCAAAATAAATAGGTAAATAAAATTCCATTCACTTAAATTAAAAACAGTGACATAAAACTCTGGCTTATAAAAAAGTAATACTAACGATAGGAATGCAACACCACTTATAAATTCATAAACTGAAATTTTAGCTGCAGAATGTGTATGCAAAAACTTTGCATTTAAAACAGCAAATAAAGACGATAGAAAAGCAGACAAAACACCCAAAAGCATTCCTGTAATATATTTAAACTCGCTCTGTACTATTAATGAAATTCCAATAATTACAACTATTCCAAAAAGTATCTCGTAAAACACTACCCTTTTCCTAAGTATAAGTGGTTCTAAAATTGCAGCAAAAAAAGCACCTGTAGAAAACATTGCTAAAGCAATTGAAGCATTTGCCAATTTAATAGATGCAAAAAAAGTGACCCAATGTAATGCGATTACAATCCCTGCAAGACTTAATTTTAATAATTCTTTAAGTGAAATTTTTAAACTAATCCCTTTTATTTTAACGTAGACAAACATTAAAATAGTAGCAATTACCATTCTGTACCAAACTAAAGAAATAGCTTCAATGGTGATTAACTTTCCAATAATAGCAGTAAAACCTGCTATTAAAACAAGCCAATGTAAATGGATATAATTTTTAAATTTAACGCTTTGCATTTCTAAGTAGAAATATAGCTAAAATTGCGAAAACAACATTAGGAAACCATACGGCAATTAATGGCGGAAAATCTGATTGCGAGGCAAGTGTTCCAAAAATTTTGTCGAAAAACACAAAAACCATAGCCACACCAATACCAAATGCTAGGTTTGCTCCCATACCACCACGGCGTTTAATTGAAGATACTGAAACTGCAATAATGGTTAATATAAATACAGATATGGGTAAACTCCATTTGCGATATAATTCTAATTTATAACGTCCAATATTTTTAGAACCACGCATTTCCTCACGCTCTATAAACCGAACTAAATCGCCATAACTTTTAGTTTCTGCAATGTAGCTTTCAGGGGTTAAATCTTCTAAATCAAAATCAAAAATGGTATCTTTTTTACGTTCTTGAACAAAGGCATCGTTGTTTTCTCCTATATGTCTTAAAAAGTAACTACGTAATAAATAAGTAGAATCTTCTTCTATATATTTAATGGTTGTAGCACTAATTTTATGAGTCATTTTACCTTTTTCAAAATGTTCTAAACTAAAATTATAACCTATATTTTGGGTGGCATCAAAATTACTAACGTATATAATTTCGTTTTCATTAATTTGCTTCATCACATTACCAGATGATTCCGCATTCACATCTTTAGAAAGGTATTTATATTTAAAACTATTAAACCCTTTACTTGCATTAGGCGCTAAATAAAGTCCTAGTAATATTGAAAAAGCAGCAACGATTATTGCGCCATATAGGTAAGGTCTTAAAAATCTTGAAAATGAGACACCACTACTTAAAAATGCAACAATCTCGGTATTGTTGGCTAATTTAGAGGTAAACCAAATCACGGATAAAAACAAAAACAGCGGAAATAATAGATGTGCGAAATAAATAGTAAAGTCTAAAAAGTACTGAGCAATCTCTGCTCCAGTAGCGCTACTTTCAATAATTTTACCAATTTTTTCAGCTAAATGAACCGTAATTGCAATTGGTATAAATAACAATAGCATCCCAACAAAAGTGGCTAAATAACGCTTTAATATGTACCAATCTAAAATTTTCATTTGCTAAAAAAATTCCTTTTTAAAAGACAATTAATTACAAACGGTTATCCATTTGTTTCACCATTTTATCTTTCCATTCTCTAAAATCACCAGCAATAATATGCTTACGCGCTTCACGAGTTAGCCACAAATAAAACCCTAAATTATGAATTGTAGCAATTTGTTTTCCTAATAATTCGTTAACATTAAATAAATGACGTAAGTACGCTTTAGAATACTCAGTATCTACCCAAGTAATGCCCATTTCATCAATTGGAGAGAAATCTTCTTTCCACTTTAAGTTTTTAATATTGATAGAACCATAAGCAGTAAATAACATTCCGTTTCTTGCGTTACGCGTTGGCATCACACAATCAAACATATCTACACCTAAGGCAATATTTTCTAAAATATTAATTGGAGTTCCTACGCCCATAAGGTAACGTGGCTTGTCCCAAGGTAAAATTTCAGTCACCACTTCAGTCATTGCGTACAATTCTTCCGCAGGTTCACCTACCGACAAACCTCCAATAGCATTACCTTCTGCTCCAGCATTTGCAATATATTCTGCCGATTGACGTCTTAAATCTTTGTACGTACTTCCTTGAACAATTGGAAAAAACGTTTGAGAATAATCGTACTTAAATGGCACTTTTTCTAGATGATTCATACAACGGTCTAACCAACGATGCGTCATTTTCATACTACGCTTCGCATAGTTATAATCACAAGGATATGGTGTACACTCATCGAAAGCCATAATTATATCGGCTCCAATACTACGTTGAATTTCCATCACATTTTCTGGTGTAAATAAATGGTAAGAACCATCAATATGTGATTTAAATTTTACACCTTCTTCTTTAATTTTTCGTCTTCTAGATAATGAGTACACTTGGTAACCACCAGAATCGGTTAAGATATTACGGTCCCAATTCATAAACTTGTGTAAACCACCAGCTTTTTCTAAAGTCTCAATTCCTGGACGCAAGTATAAATGATACGTATTCCCTAAAATAATATCCGGATTAATATCCTCTTTAAGCTCACGCTGATGAACCCCTTTTACAGTCCCAACAGTTCCTACAGGCATAAAAATTGGCGTTTCAATAACCCCATGATCTGTAGTAACTTGCCCAGCTCTTGCGCTACTTTGAGAATCTTTTCCGTCTATTTGAAATTTCATAATCTATAATTAAAAAACGAACAGCAAATATAAGTAACTAAATGTCGCAAGCCTTGAAAATTTAAAAATTGTTAGCAAAAGGGAGATTTAGTTAATAAAAGCGCTTAATTAAAGTTTGTATTAGCCTTTTAAAAAGAGTAATTTTGTCATCTAATATAACACACAACTAATGGCAACAACAACGCAACTTGAAGCATTAACAACTCAAGTACGTAGAGACATTTTACGTATGGTACACAAGGTAAACTCTGGTCATCCAGGTGGATCTCTTGGCTGTGCTGAATTTTTTGTAACGCTTTACCAAGACATTATGGACCGCAAGGACGGTTTTGATATGGATGGTTCTGGAGAAGATGTATTCTTTTTATCAAACGGACATATTTCTCCGGTATTTTATAGTGTTTTAGCGCGTTCTGGTTATTTCCCTGTAGATGAACTAAACACGTTTAGATTATTAAACTCACGTTTACAAGGTCATCCAACTACGCACGAAGGTTTACCTGGAATTCGTATGGCATCTGGATCTTTAGGTCAAGGTTTAAGTGTTGCTATTGGAGCAGCGCAAGCTAAAAAACTTAACGGTTGTGGTCACACTGTTTTTGCTCTTATGGGCGATGGTGAATTGCAAGAAGGACAAAACTGGGAAGCTATTATGTATGCCGCAGCAAACAATGTAGATAACCTAATTGCAACTGTAGATTTAAACGGACAACAAATTGATGGTTCTACAGATGATGTAATGTCACTTGGAAACGTTAAAGCGAAGTTTGAAGCATTTGGATGGATTGTTTTAGAAGTAGAACAAGGAAACAATATTGATGCTATTAAAGCTGGATTAACTGAAGCGAAAGCGAAAGCTGGAAACGGAAAACCGGTTATTATTTTACTTAAAACGGTTATGGGTAATGGTGTAGATTTTATGATGCATACACACGCGTGGCACGGTAAAGCACCTAATGATGAGCAATTAGCAGAAGGTTTAAGACAAAACCCAGAAACTTTAGGTGATTATTAATTAGTTGTAGATTGAATTATGAAAACATACGAAAACACAGGAAATAAAGATACACGTTCAGGTTTTGGTGCTGGACTAACACAATTAGGTCAAACTAACGAAAACGTTGTTGCGCTTTGTGCTGATTTAATTGGTTCATTAAAAATGGACGATTTTAAAAAGAATCACCCAGAGCGTTTTTTCCAAGCTGGTATAGCCGAAGCTAATATGATTGGTATGGCTGCTGGTTTAACTATTGGAGGAAAAATTCCTTTTACAGGAACGTTTGCTAACTTTTCTACAGGTCGTGTATACGATCAAATTAGACAAAGTGTTGCTTACTCTGGTAAAAACGTAAAAATATGTGCTTCTCACGCAGGTTTAACTTTAGGTGAAGATGGCGCAACACACCAAATATTAGAAGATATTGGATTAATGAAAATGTTACCAGGAATGGTCGTAATTAATCCTTGTGACTATAACCAAACTAAAGCAGCAACTATTGCCATTGCCGATTATGATGGACCAGTTTACCTACGTTTTGGTCGTCCAAAAGTTGCGAACTTCACTCCAAAAGATCAAACCTTTGAAATTGGTAAAGCTTTACATTTACAAGATGGTAGCGATGTTACTATTTTAGCAACTGGACACTTAGTTTGGGAAGCTTTAGAAGCTGCTAAAACATTAAATGAAAAAGGTATTTCTGCCGAAATTATTAACATACACACCATTAAACCTTTAGATGCTAAAGCTATTATTGCTTCAGTTGAAAAAACAGGTTGTGTGGTTACTGCAGAAGAACATAACCATTTAGGTGGATTAGGTGAAAGTGTTTCGCGTGTATTATCGCAAAATAAACCAACGCCACAAGAATTTGTTGCAACAAACGATACTTTTGGTGAATCTGGTACGCCAGCACAATTAATGGAAAAGTATGGCTTAAATGCTAATGCTATTGTTAAAGCTTGTGAAAAAGTAATTAAGCGTAAGTAACCTTATTATAATTAATTCACTTTAAAAATCCACTGTAACGTTTTGTTGTAGTGGATTTTTAATATATAAATTAATATTTTTAAGCCGTAATTATTTAAATTTAAACTATTAAAAATGCACTGGAAATTAATTGTAGGCTACATAGTAACTCCTGTTTTATGTCTTACTCTTTTCAGTTGGGTTTCATATAAGATATAATATTCAACAGCGCCAATACCTCATGGCGTTTATATTTTTGATATATTATTAGGCTCAATTGGATTTACAATATTTTTTACTATCATATTGCGAGCAAAAACAATAGAAATAAAAAAATCTGAAATTATTCTTTCAAGAAGATTTTTACCAATTTCATGCGCTTTAAAACCAGAAAATATTGAATCATACAGTTTAGAAAAAAGATCTGACAGTAATATTTATAGTACTTTCGTAAATAATTATCAGTTAATTCAAATTAAAACCTTCGATGGCAAATTCCACTACTTTTTAAGTTATGAGATAAAACAATTTGATAGTTTAGGGAAATGGCTAAAATCAAAAAAAATACACCAAACACAAGCATCTACAATACAAATATGTAAATCTGAATATGGATTACCTTTTTTGTTAGGTCTCATTGCAACATTAATAATCACTAATTTAATAACCTAATACAAATATTAGATAATTTTAACGTAAACCAACACCACAAGAATTTGTTGCAACAAACGATACTTTTGGTGAATCTGGTACGCCAGCACAATTAATGGAAAAGTATGGTTTAAATGCTAATGCTATTATTAAAGCTTGTGAAAAAGTAATTAAGCGTAAGTAAGATTACAACAGCAAATAGATTAAACCTTTTTAATCATAAAAAAAGCTCATTAAAATTATTTAATGAGCTTTTTTATTTAAAGTTATATTGTTGTTTATGAATTAATCAATAACTGTGACAATTCCAGTCATAAGCACTTCATTCTCACTATTATAAAACAAGGTGTCTGGAGCATCATCTGGAACTACAAACTGTAAAACACCAGTTTCATTTCCGTTTCCAGTAACACCATTATTATATAAGTCAGTCGTACCCGTATCTTGAACCGTCTTTATATAAAACGGCTGCCCTGTAACATCTAAATTTAAAATATAGGTATTCCCTTTCACAAAACTTAAATCTGGATTTTCGTTATCTACTAACCCATTTCTATTAAACACATAAGCTGTTGTTCCATTTAAAGTCACATCATAAGTAATGGTTTGTGGTATCTGATTTTCTTCATTTATACCAATATTAGTTTGCGCCACAACACCAGATGTATCATTAATATTAATATGTCCATCATATTCTAAAACAGCATCAAAACCAAAAAAGTCTGAACTGCCATCTAGATTAGCCAAATTAGTTTTTCCGTTAACCACAACAGCATCTAATCCGTTTAAAGTATTTAAAGTAAAAACCACAGCTCCTGTATTTACGGCATCATTCATTTGTATAAAAGATGAATACACCTCACCGGTAGTTGTACCTTCTAAATTTAAAGCTACAAGAGCTTCTCCATTTCTACGTTCTAAAAAATCAACACTACCAGAAATTCCTGAAGCATTTGTTTCAGTTAAAAAATAGGTTTTACTATCTCCTGTTAATTCATTTATACCAATATCAGACACACCAACTAATATATTTGGAGTAGTTGCACTTTCACTAATAGATATATGCGCATCTAAAGTTAAAAACGAACTATAATTCAATAAAGTACCATCATCTAAAACAGACAAATTAGTACTACTTTTCCCTGTAGTTCCATTAACTTCATTAAGACTTACAGCAATTTGACCAGGTACTAAATAATGATTAAAGCGTATTTCCGCAGGATAAGTATTACCTTCTATAGTGTTAATTAATTCAATATTAACTGTTACGCTTCCATTTTTATTCTCTAAAATTTCAGCTAATCCAGTAATTGCAGGATCCGATGAAGACTCTATGGTATAAATCTTAGAACTCTGCTGATTTAATATATCTATATTCTCGTCACTACTACAGTTTAAGAAAAGAACCAGCAAAAACAGAAACGCATATTTACTTTGTTTAATCATCTTTTTATTTTAAAAATTTAAAGGTTATCAAAATTACTAATTAAAAATGTAATAACACACGTAACAAATAACGCTTTTAATCGTCTGACTGATATAACCAAAACCATTTATTTTGGAAACCATTCTAAAAATTGAACATCTTTTTAAAAATTACGGACGCGTAAAAGCCGTACAAGACATATCCTTTACGATTCAAAAAGGACATGTTTATGGTATTTTAGGTCCTAACGGTAGCGGAAAATCTACCACTCTAGGTATTGTACTTAATGTAGTTAATAAAACCTCTGGATCTTACAGTTGGTTTGAAGGTAAACATAGTACACACGAGGCCTTAAAAAAAGTAGGTGCTATTATAGAGCGCCCAAATTTTTACCCTTATTTATCTGCTTACAAAAACTTAAGGTTAGTTTGTCGTATAAAAAATATCCCAACCCATAAAATTACTGAAAAGCTAGAACTAGTTGGCTTATTAGAACGACAACATAGCAAGTTTAAAACATTTTCTTTAGGAATGAAGCAACGTTTAGCTATAGCTTCTGCCCTATTAAATGATCCAGAAATTTTAATTTTAGATGAACCAACAAACGGCTTAGACCCGCAAGGTATCCATCAAATTAGGGCTATCATAAAAAAAATAGCGAGTCAAGGTACTACCATTTTACTAGCGTCTCATTTATTAGATGAAGTAGAAAAAGCATGTAGCCACGTTGTAGTACTAAGAAAAGGTGAAATTCTATACACAGGTCGAGTTGATGAAATGACATCTACTAATGGTTTTTTTGAATTAAAAAGTGACCATTTGGAAACGTTAAAACAAAACTTAGAAAGCAAAACATCATTTAACAACGTAGCCATAAATGATGACTACATCACAGCTCACCTTAACGAAGATCTAAGTGCAAAAGAGTTAAACAAAACACTTTTTAATGAAGGTATTATTCTAACACATTTAGTGAAAAGAAAAGAAAGCCTTGAAGAGCAATTTTTAGAACTAACCAAAACAACCAAATCATGATATTACGCTTATTACATATAGAATTTATAAAGCTGTGGAATAACAGAGCTAGTAAAGTTTTAATTTCAGCCTACTTCGTCTTACTATCTTGTATTGCTTTAATTGCCTCTATAAAATTTGATATTGGTCCAGTTAAGTTTCATTTAGCTGAACAAGGTATTTTTAACTTCCCATACATCTGGCATTTTAACACCTATGTAGCTTCTACTTTAAAATTTTTCTTAGCTATTGTAATTGTATCAATGGTTGCAAATGAATACAGCAACAAAACAATTAAACAAAACCTTATTGATGGTTTGAGTAAAAAAGAATTTGTAGCATCTAAATTTTTAACGGTAGCTGCCTTTGCACTTATTTCTACTTTATTTGTATTTGTCATCTCTTTATTACTAGGTTACAGTTTTTCAACCATAACAGAAACATACCATGTCTTTTCTGACTTAGAATACTTACTAGCATTTTTTATCAAGTTATTAGGCTTCTTTTCCTTTTGTCTGTTTTTAGGCATCTTAGTTAAAAGGTCTGCTTTTGCATTAGGTTTTTTGTTTGTTTGGTTTTTAGGTGAAAAATTAGCATATGGATTTTTACGTTTTGAAATTGATGCTACTAAAGACATATGGTCTAAAATCACTCAATTTTTCCCATTAGAATCTATGTCTAATTTAATTGATGAGCCTGCTTCAAGACTAGGCGCTGTTAAACAAGTCGCCAAACAAGTAGGTGAAAACTTTAATTTTGATTACCAAGTACATTGGTATGAAATTACAATTGTACTAATTTGGGTAAGTTTATTCGCTTTAGGCTCATATTTTCTGATAAAAAGACGTGATTTATAGTTTACAGCTTGATTTTTAACAAAATTAAGAAAGTTCTTATTTTTTTTATAATATCTTTGATTTATTATGAAAAAAATCTATTTATTACAACTACTATTATTAACCTGTTTGACCTCCTTGTTTGCCCAAAGAGAAGCGTCTAACTGGTATTTTGGTGATCGAGCTGGTATTAATTTTGATAATGCCAATAATATCACTGCATTATTAGACGGAGAACTTCAAACAGACGAAGGCTGTACAAGTATCTCAGATGGGAATGGTGCTCTTTTATTTTACACAGACGGAACTACTGTTTTTAACAGGAACCATATAGCTATGCCAAATGGTCAAGGCTTAAATGGTAATTC
>DAISIZ010000076.1:0-10791 GCA_036821745.1 Aurantibacter sp.
GTGTGCAATTCTATAAATCTGATTCGTAAAATTATTAGCAAATACAGCCGATAAATGTAACGCACGACGTTGGTGACTATTCACTTTATAAGATTTGCATCCTAAAGCATCACTTAGTTTCTTTAGTAACTTATTATCTTCTTTTCGTAAAGCTTCATAGCAAATAGGAACTTCACTGAAGTCTAAATCCACTGCTTTAGAAAAACTTTGTAACGGATAAAACACACCACGGTTGTAGTGTTTCATATCAATATCATACAAACTCACACTTCCTGAAGTGTGAACCACCAAACGGTTTTCAAAATCTAAAGCACTCGATACGCTTTCAATAGCATCGTCACTAACTGCAATAATATATAAGTCGCTTTCTTTTAACGTTTTTAAATCGTTAGTCAGGCTAACTTCATCTTTATATGGTGCTAATTGCTTTAAATCTCTGCAAAACCATTCGTTAACCGTAGTTTCGGGACAATTTTTAAAGGCTTTATATAAATGTGTGGCAACATTTCCTGCGCCAATCAAGCTAATTGTAATCATAGTGCTAAATATAAACTTTTCTGTCTTTAATGATTAAGGCTTTTTGTTTTTCAAGCTTTTTTATGGCTCTAATTACAGTTTCAACTCTTAAACCTGTTAATTCAGATATTTGTTTGCGGGTAAGTAGAACTTCATAACTATCATTATCATTTGTTCCAGAATTAGATTTAAAATAAGTTAATAAGGTTAAAATTCGGTGTTCTGGCGGATGTATAGAAACTTCCTGCATAATTTTAGCTTTGTAAATCATACGTTTGCAAAGCATTTCCGTGAATTTTAAATGTGTTTCCGGTTCATTTAAAATAAGTTTCAAGAAATGAACTTTGGTTAGTCGGTACACTTCCGTAGGTTCTTCGCAAATTGCTGAAGCTGGATAGTTATAATCACCAAACAAAGGCGGTTCTCCAAAAGACTGTTTATCTGTAAAAAAGCCTTGTACAAATTCTTTTCCATCTTCAGTTAAATTAAACATTTTAACGCGTCCAGTTATAATTTGATAGTAATATTGAGCGGACTCATTTTCTTTAAGAATAAGCTCATTTTTATCGTAATATTTTATAGTAGGATGGTAGTTTTCTAAAATTGAAGTTGAAATCATAGTATATGATTGAAGTCATAAATAAACAAAGATAATTGTTAGAGTTTTACATCATAATATTTAACCTAAAAATTATGAGTTACTTCAAAAAAATGGAACAAGATTTTCAAAGGAATTATTCCCTTTACATACCATTGTCTATTATTTTACAAAGTTGTGTGGGAAGTGTAGCGGTGATGTATATTTTGCAAAATAGTAACGCAACATATTTTCCATTTATTCCTTTAGTATTGTATGTTAGTGTTACAATGTTTTTTAACGCTACGGTTTTAGCGCAATTAAAAACGACATTTGTGTTTAAAATGTTACTTTTATCATTAGTAATGAATATTGTTTTAGCCATAGTTAGTGTATAAATGAAGGATTTAAAAGAAATAAATAGCAGAGAAGATGTCGCGTTATTAGTACACACGTTTTATGATAAAATAAGACGCGATGACGTTTTAGGGCCAATCTTTAATGGAATGATTTCTAATTGGGACGAGCATTTGGATCATTTAACCACATTTTGGGAAAGTAATTTGTTTATGACTAAAAAGTTAGAACAGCGTTATTCTGGAAACCCGTTAGATGTTCACGTAAAAGTGGATGATTTTGCTAAAAACGCCATTAACGAAAAGCACTTTGGAATTTGGTTAAATTATTGGGCGCAAACTATAGACGAGTTGTTTGTGGGTGATATTGCTAATAAAGCCAAGTTAAAAGCCCGAAAAATGGCAACTTTTATTCATATTAAACTATTTGAAGCACGTTCTGAATAAGCCTTGTTTTTAACAAAATATTCAGAACTATTTAGCGTACTAAAACAAGTTAAAACCGCTATCTTTGCACTCAAATTTTAAGCGGATTTACTATGCAAAAGAAGATTGCTAATATTCTATTTTCTACTCGATTAACGTCTGTACTTTTTATTGTTTTTGCGGTTGCTATGGCTGTCGGGACACTTTTAGATAGAAATATGGATACGTCTCCAACGCCATATACCAGAAATTTAATTTATAATGCGTGGTGGTTTGAAGCGATTATGGTGTTTTTTGTCATCAATTTTGTGGGAAATGTATTCCGTTTCAGATTATACAAAAAAGAAAAGTGGGCCACTTTTATCCTGCATTTGTCTTTCATCTTTATTTTATTAGGTGCTTTTATTACACGTTATATTGGTTACGAAGGGATTATGCCTATACGTGAAGGAGAAACTGAAAGCGTATTCTTATCACAAAAAACTTACATTAACGGTTTTGTTAATGGCGATTATAAAATTAATGGCGTTGCACAACGCTTAAATGTTAATGAAGAAGTCGATTTTTCGCCACGTATGGAAAACGATTTTGATATCGATTTTACTTACGGTGACCAACCTGTAAACTTAAAATTAACCCGTTTTGTTGCTGGCGCAGAAAAGGATGTTGTTCCAGATGATAATGGCGAAAATTACTTGAAAATTGTTGAAGCAGGAAACGGTTCGCCACACAATCACTTCTTAAAAGATGGCGAATTACAAAAAGTACACAACGTTTTAATTGCTTTAAATAAATATACAAAAGGCGCTATAAATATTACTAATTCGGAAGACGGATTAACTATAGAATCTCCGTTTGAAGGTGAGTATCTTCAAATGGCAACTATGAATCAAGGGAAACTAATTAAAGATAGTATTCAGCCTTTAATGTTACGTTCGCGTTACGTGATTGGCGAAATGCAAATGGTATTCCCAAAGCCTGTTATTAAAGGAAAATTTGATGTGGTTCAGAAATCTAAATTACTAAAAGGTGATGAAGATGGTGTGGTTTTAGATATCACAACCAACAACGAAACAAAAAGCATCAACCTAATAGGTGGACAAGGAACGACTAACGAATTTGAATCTGTTGAGGTTGGCGGATTATCTTTTGATTTTAGATATGGTTCTAAAATATTAGACTTACCATTTAGCATAAAACTTAACGATTTTATTGCCGAGCGTTATCCTGGTTCGGAAACGGCTTATGCGTCTTTTATGAGTAAAATCACTGTTAAAGACGAAGAAACTGGAGATTTTGATTATAAAGTTTTTATGAATAATGTTTTAGATCATCGTGGTTACCGTTTCTTTCAAGCGCGTTTTGACGAGAATGAAACCAGAACCATTTTATCGGTTAATCACGACAAATGGGGAACTTGGATGACTTATTTTGGTTACTTTATGTTATACCTTGGTTTAATGGCAATTTTGTTTGATAAGAAAACACGTTTTGCTGATTTAGAACGTGCTTTAAACAAAATAAAAGCACAAAAGAAAGCCTTATTGATATTCTTATTTATGGCTTTAAGTGTTGGTGTTAACGCACAAGAACAGCACAGTGAAAACGATGGTCATAATCACGCTAAAGCGGAAGTAAAGCAGGAAACTCAACAAGAAGTGCATAGTGAAAATGATGGTCACGACCATTCTGTTAAGCCACGTGAAGAACGTGTTGCACCAACTAAAACACAAATAGATTCAGTTTTACACGCTAATGTAGCACCAAAAGAAATTGCCGATAAATTAGGTCGTGTTGTAGTTCAAGATGTTGGTGGGCGTATGATGCCTATTGATACTTATGCTTCGGAATTATTACGTAAAATAAGTAAAAAAGATACTTACGAAGGTTTAACCGCTAACCAAGTGTATTTAAGTATTCAAGAAAGTCCAATGCTTTGGTATAATGTGCCAATTATTTTATTGAAACCAAAAAAGGGCGATTCTATTCGTAAGATTATTGGTGTGCCAAAATCACAAAAATATGTAACCCTTTTAGATTTCTTTTCAGAGGATTTTAGATATAAATTAGATCCGTATTTAGATGATGCTACTTCGGTTCAAGTCAAGTCTGGAATTCAAACTGAATTTGTAGAAACTAACGAACGTGTAAGTTTATTATCAAGTGCTATTGAAGGTCGTTCATTAAAAATATTCCCGGTACCAAATGACGAGAATAATAAGTGGATTTCTGCTTTCGAATACCGTAAAGATGGTTATGATAAAAAGATAAACGATTCTATTTATGGGAATTATATTCAGGCGAGTTTTAATTATTACTTAGGTAATTTAAATCAAGACAAGCAAACTAAAGACTTTACTAAGTCTAATAAGTTATTAGCTGAATTTACAAAGCTTCAAAACAAGTTAGGTGCAAATGTAATGTTGTCTGAAGACAAAGTAAATGCTGAAATCACCTACAACAAATACGATATCTTTAAGAAGTTATTTAGTTGGTATATGTATGCAGGAACTTTACTGTTTATCATATTAATTGTTCAAATTTTTAAAGAGAAAAGTAAAGGCTTAAAAATTACAGTTAACGTATTTAAAGCTATCATTTTAGGTTTATTCGTGCTACACACCTTAGGTTTAATAGCGCGTTGGTATATTTCTGGTCACGCACCTTGGAGTGATGCCTACGAATCTATGATTTATGTGGCTTGGGCGACAATGTTTTTTGGTTTAGCCTTTGGACGTAAAAGTGATTTAACCATTGCATCAACCGCCTTTGTAACGTCAATGATTTTAATGATTGCACATTGGAATTGGATGGATCCAGCAATTGCAAATCTACAACCTGTTTTAAATAGTTACTGGTTAATGATTCACGTTGCTGTTATTGTAGGTAGTTATGGTCCTTTAGCTTTAGGAATGATTTTAGGAACAGTGGTTCTATTGTTAATGATACTAACGACTGAGAAGAATAAAAAGCGTATGCTTTTAAATATTAAAGAGTTAACCATAATTAATGAAATGTCGCTAACCGTTGGTTTAGTGATGTTAACTATTGGTAACTTTTTAGGTGGACAATGGGCTAACGAAAGTTGGGGACGTTATTGGGGTTGGGATCCAAAGGAAACTTGGGCTTTAATTAGTATTATGCTGTATGCTTTTGTTATTCATATGCGTTTAGTCCCTGGTTTACGTGGACGTTGGTTTTTTAACCTAATGTCTATTATAACTTTTGGAAGTGTATTAATGACTTATTTTGGAGTGAATTTTTACTTATCAGGATTGCATAGTTATGCGACTGGAGACCAGATTTTAAGCTTTAAGTTTATTTCAATTACTTTAGTGATTATTGCCATTTTAGGAGCTATTTCATATAGACAATACGTGAAATATTATAAAAAATAGACCGTTTTTTAATTCTTACCGCTGTAAAATTGAATCCCAGAAAATTTTAGAAATTGATTTTAAATCTCTATATTGAACTAAATACTAACAATATTAATGGAATTTATTAAAAGAATTGGTATAATGAACCTTGTTATGCTACTATTGTGCTTAGCAATCATCATTTTTTCTGAGTACCTTTTTTTAACAGGAGATACTTTACACGCGATCTTTGTCGGTTTATGGGCTCCAACACTTTTAGGTGTATTAATCTATTTTAGACTTGTAAATAATGGAAAGTAATGATTTAATATTCTGGTTTTCTATTACAGTTTTCGCTATTGTGATGCTTTGGGCTATCGCTATGGTCTATGCGTTTAATAGATCAAGAAGAAACCACTAAAATACTTAACCTTCTTTGTTGTAATTTTGCAACACGTATTTTATATTAATTCCATCAATTCTAATGAAATTTTTAAAAGAGTTTAAAGAGTTTGCTGTAAAAGGTAATATGATCGATATGGCTGTAGGTATCATAATTGGTGCTTCATTTAATAAAGTCATCAGTGTATTGGTTAAAAAAGTGTTTTTACCGCCATTATCTTTTATGACTAATGGATTACATTATCAAGACAAACGCTACATTTTAAAAGAAGCGGTTACCAATAGTGATGGTAAAGTGACAGCCAAAGAAATCGCTATTCACTATGGCGAATTATTTGAGGTTACATTAGATTTTTTAGTGGTAGGTTTAACCGTTTTTTTAGTCGTAAAAGCAATGAATCGATTAAAGAATAAGTCACAAGATGTAAAAGATAAAACGGTTAAAACGCCAAAAGATATTGAGCTATTATCTAATTTAAACGATTTAATGGCTGAGCAAAATGCCTTATTAAAAGAGCTAAAGCAATAGTTATGGGTAAGACAGGACGCGAAAAAAACACCAAAAATAAAGCCAAGCATTCTAAGCTAATGGCTCGAAAAACAAACAAGAAAAAATCCGAAGAAGCTTTACGTAAAGAACGTTTAAAAGCCATCATAAAAAAGGCTAACGAAAGTAAAAGCTAAACTTCAACTTTATAATTATACTCACGTGAATAAAAATAACCCACATACAGGACCATACGATTTAAACGCTTTATCTAAAGCTTTACCAGAATTAAAACCATTGGTGTTTAAAAACCAACACTGTAATATTACCATAGATTTTTCTAACCCAGAAGCGGTTAAAATATTAAATAGAGCGATCCTTAAAAAAGACTATGGCATTACGTTTTGGGACTTTTCTAACGATGCTTTAGTGCCACCAATTCCAAGTCGTGTAGACTATTTATGTGAATTAAACGATGTGTTAGAAGTATCTGGTTTACAAGAATCGGCTAAAATTTTCGATATAGGTACAGGAGCCAACTGTATTTACCCAATTCTTGGTGCTAAAAAATTTAACTGGAGTTTTATTGCTTCAGATGTTAGTACAAATTCTATTAAAGATGCTAAAACTATTGTATCTAACAATAACCTTAGCACGTCTATAAAATTAAGAACGCAAGAGAACAAGCAATACATTTTAAGAGAGGTTTTAAATGAAGATGAAAAAATAACAGCTTCAATTTGTAATCCACCTTTTTATAAAAATGAAGAAGATGCCGTAAAAGCAACGACTAAAAAATGGCGTGGTTTAAAACAACAAAATACAGGACGTAATTTTAGTGGAATAGCTAATGAGTTATGGTATAAAAACGGTGAAAAGGGTTTCATTCAAAATTATATTTACGACAGTAGTTTCTATAAAGAAAACTGTGCTTGGTTTACGTGTTTAGTATCTGATAAAGATTTATTGCGTCCGCTTAAAGTTGCTTTAAAACAATACGAACCAGCACAAGTAAAAGTCAAAAAAATGCAAGTAGGTAATAAAGTTAGTCATATGTTATTATGGTCTTATTTATCTGAAGAGGAATTAAAAGGGTTTAAACTTTAGGTTTTACTTTTTCAATTGAAGTAGCATCACAACTATGAAAGTATAATGTCACACTGAGCTTGTCGAAGTGCTACAACAGCAAAGTTAGAACTATAAAGGTCTTCGACAAGCTCAGTGTGACATTAGAATTCATATTGAAATTATTCCACAACAGTAAGTTTTGGAATTTAGTTTTTGATTTTTGGAATTTGATTCACAATTATTAAAAACAACTGTAACACTGATCCTTTCATCTGCGCTCAAGATAGGCTTTGTATAAGTGCTTATTTAACCGATAAGTAAAAATAATATGTCTTTGTAATTTCACACAGTGCATTTGTAATTTCCCTAAAATATCACGATTTTTAACTTAGTAAATCATAAGAAAAATTAACCACTATGAAATTAGATATATTAGCATTTGGTGCGCATCCTGACGATGTAGAATTAGGTTGTGGTGCTACAGTCGCCAAAGAAGTGGCTAACGGTAAAAAAGTTGGAATAGTAGATTTAACCAAAGGTGAATTAGGAACGCGAGGAACTGAGTTTACGCGTAAAGAAGAAGCAGAGAACGCCCGACAAATTTTAGGCGTTTCAGTACGTGAAAATTTAGGCTTTGCCGATGGCTTTTTTGTAAATGATAAAACTCACCAATTAGAGATTATAAAAATGATACGTAAGTATCAGCCAGAAATTGTGTTATGTAATGCTATTGATGACCGCCATATTGATCACGGAAAAGGAAGTGAATTAGTTAGTGATGCCAGCTTTTTAAGTGGTTTAATTAAAATTGAAACAGAGCTTGATGGCGAAGCGCAAGAGAAGTGGCGACCAAAATTAGTGTACCATTACATACAGTGGAAAAACATAGAACCTGATTTTGTAGTTGATGTAACTGGTTTTATGGACCAAAAAATGGAAAGTGTCTTAGCGTATAAAACACAATTTTTTGACCCAAATAATACCGAGCCAGAAACACCAATTACCTCTAAGAACTTCATAGACAGCATAAAATATCGCGCAAACGATTTAGGACGTTTAATAAATACTGATTATGCCGAAGGCTTTACTGTAGAACGATTTGTGGCAGTAGATAATTTATTTGATTTAAAGTAAAAAAACTTTAAAAAATGTTTTGCCATATTTAGTAAAACATATACATTTGCACCTCACTTGTAAAAGTGACAAATGGTGATTGTAGCTCAGCTGGTTAGAGCATCGGTTTGTGGTACCGAGGGTCGCGGGTTCGAATCCCGTCTTTCACCCAAATTAACAAAGCTTCTCTGTAAAAAGAGAAGCTTTTTTTGTGGAATTAACTGTAGTTTAAAACGTAAGTTTTTTCTTATTGAATGTAACCCAATTTTCTTTCGGTTTTTTCGCCTATAAATTGTTGTAATTGTCCCTGGTAAGAGCTTTTAATGGTTTCAAAAAGAAAATCGAAAAAAGGAACATAAGATTCTGAATTTCCTTTTACAATCTTGTAGTCCGTATCAGAATGCGCGTATTTAATGAAGTTTTCATTTTTATCATTCTTTCTAAATATTAAAGGTATAAGAATAAGTTCTTCAGGTAATGTTTCTGGTGCTTTGCAAACCGTTAGTCCCACACCAAAATACCAATAATGATCTGGTTTAAGTGTTATTGCGTTTATAAGCGCAGGCGTAACAAGCTCAAAGCCTCCTTGTTCGTTTATTCTATAAAGCGAAAATTGCCCTTCAGGGATTTTAAAATAGACTTTTAATTCTTTAACGATTTCCATCGATAAAATATGACATTCTGTTTTATAGTTTGCAAAATTAGATTGTGCATTACCATATGCATTACATAGTTGGTGAAATTTACTGTCTTCCATAGTGTTGTTGTTTATGTATAAGTCTGTAAGTGGTGGTATTTACTTACAATTTGATTGGTGTTTTTTGTGTCTCTTATGAACTTAACGGTTATCTTCAACGATATTTCCCTTCTATATTGTAGCTGAAAATAGATTTAGATTTTTATTTGTTTTACTTTTACCAACTCAAAAACGTTAATTGTTGTTTATGTCTTATCAAAATGTATTTCCTCTGTTTTGGAACCAGTTAGAAGAAAGTATCCAAGAAAAGCAGTTTGCCAAATTAACTATGGCAAAAACCATAGGGAAACAAGAACTTAAAAACATTTTTATTAGACCTATTTATGGTAAAAATGAAGAAGACTTTAAAGTCTTATTAAAGTTTCGTTTTAGACCAAGAGAAATAGAAGACACCGAAGAAGAAATGACTTTAGAAGAAGCTTTTAAGGTTATCTCAGAGTATCTTAAAAATCCTTTTTTGTCCGTAATTATATTTACAACCACCAAAGACTTGACTTTTAAAATTAATAAAAAAGACGTTGGGACTATCACAGAAAATTACCCAACCTTTAAAAACATCACCGAAGCTAAGAGTGATTTATAGCGAAATTAAAAAAGCCTCCATTTTAAATTTAAAATGGAGGCTTTTTTTATGAAGTTTACCTTTTGTTAATGTTTAATATATAATTCTTGGCAGTTTGTTTTATTTCGTGTAGAACCAAACTTTTGATTCAAATGGGTCAAAAATAACTTTCTTACTATCTAATAAAAAAATGGATCTGCAATTAAGCCGCGGCCAATCATAAAATGATCTATGCTAGGAAAACGTTCTTGTCGGTTTTTGAATTCGGTTACGCTTGTAATATCGCCATTGTAATAGAGTTTGTGTTTGGTGGTTTCTATACATTTTTGAAAACCATCTAGATTTACGCCACCTTTATAAAGCTGTTTTCCTAATCTTGCATGGATAGACACGTTTTTAAGTGGATATTGGTCTAAAATTTTAAACGATTCTTTAATTTCTGATGGACTTTCGTAGCCCAAACGCATTTTCATAGAAACTGTAATGTCTGTTTCGTTATGGACTTGTTTTAATATGTCGTTTATTTTTTCTGGCTGACAGATTAATCCAGATCCCATTCCAGATTTTGTAACCATTGGATATGGACAACCTAAATTCCAGTTTAATTCTTTATAACCTAAAGATTGCACGTATTTTACAACAAATAAAAACTCTTCAGCACTATTTGGCATTACTTGTGGAATAACAGTAAGTGTTGTGTTATTTTCTGGTTGTAAATCGTTTTGGTAAGATGTTTTTATTTTTAGTTTTCCGTTAAGTCTAATATATGGTGCGTAAAAAGTATCTATACCACCAAAATAATGATGGAATGCATTACGAAATCTAAAATCTATAAAACCTTGTAATGGTGATGAAAGTAGGGTAATGCTCATAAAGTAAACTTACCGCAAATATAAGTGAATTATTTGTGGAGCTTAAATGTAATTTTATAGAAGTTTTACTTCTGTATAGTTATAACAAAATCTTTTGTAAAGTTTCGTTTAACGTGTTTGTGTATGATTAGTTGCGTGGTTTAGCGAGTAAGTTAGCAAATAAAAACCGAATAGAAAGTCCGCGAGGACTTTCGTAAGTAGGCGAGAACCAAGCAATTAATTATACACGTTGTTTTGTTGTATGTCGTTTTATTTTTTCTTATTCAAATCTGTTAAACTGGTATATAGTATTTCAT
>DAISIZ010000077.1:0-10746 GCA_036821745.1 Aurantibacter sp.
GCTTAATTAATTGGTGTTTTTAATAGTTGTGATTTTAGCTATATATGATGCAAATGTAAATTTATTAAGCAAAATATTGTAATAAAAATGACAATTTAAAACTCTTTGTCCGTCTGAGTCTTTCGGCTTAGCTCAAGACAAGCTTTGTCGAAGACTTTTCTCGTTTACTATAAATTTTGAATTAAAACTTTAAATAGTTCGACAAGCTCACTAAGACATTGGTTTTACATAGTTGTGATTTTGTCTTCAATTGTCATATCGAAGTATTGAGATATCACATAAAGTGATTTACATAACAATAAATAAGATTTTGGATTAATAAATTTTATGTAGTTCGACAAGCTCATTAAGACATTAGTTTTTCATAGTTGTGATTTTTCTTCAATTGTCATATCGAAGAATTGAGATATCACATAAACTAACTCACATAAAGCGATTCACTAATCAGTAAGCTTTTGGAATTTAGATTTTTAGAAATTGAAATTTTAAAGCCTATGCTTTTTCACAATGAATCACAATCTTCTTTCCAGTTTCATTAGTGGTAAAAAACAAGTAATCGTTTCCGCCATCTTTTAGAGATAGTTTTTTACGAATTTGTGCCACTTGCTCAGGAAAGTTACGCGTCGTGACATTGGCTTTGGTTAATCCGAAATCACGTTTAAAATGTTTTTTATTATACACAGCCGATTTTAAAACCTTAAAACGTCTTCCTGGAAAGTCAATAAGTTTATCACTGGTATATAAATGCGAGTGTCTGTGTAATTTAAATAGCTCTAATTGAATCGCAACTGAATTAAAAGCACCTGTTTTTAATATAGCCGAATTTGGCTCATACAAATAGGCGAGTGGTTCACTGTAAACAGCTTCGGTGATTGATTCTTCGCTTAATGTGAAATTAAAAGTTTGCGGTTTCGCTTTGGTAAAATTTACGGTTTTAATGTTAATATCGCCAGTATAATCGCGTTCTAAAATCCATAGGAGTTCTTTAACCTCATTATTAAGCGCAACGCTGTAAATGGTTTTTACGTGTTGCAATTCGTTAATTCCAGACGTAATATCCAATAAAGGCGATGTTTTAATCATCACATTTTTGGCGTACTTAAAAAATAAGCCTGAAAATTTAGGCGCATTTGGTAAGCAATCTTTTAATAAAAATACTTTCCCTTTACTATCGTTTCGTCGTGATGGATCTAAATAAATCCAATCGAAATCTTGATCTAATTCTTTTAAGACTTCAATACCATCGTTAGCGTAACAAGTAATGTTTTCAACATTTAAAGCCTTATAGTTGTGTGATACTATTTTAGATAAGTCTTCATTAATTTCACAATGATGGACGTTTTTAAAACGCTTCGAAAAGTAATAATCATCAACACCAAAACCACCGGTGAGGTCAATGAAGTTTTCTCCAGAAATTAATTCCGACTTAAATTTCGCGGTCGCTTCCGAAGATGTTTGTTCTATATTAAGCTTATTTGGAAAATAGATGTTATCGGTATTAAACCAGGTTGGTAGCTTTTTTAGGCAACGGTTTTTAGCTTCAATTTGATTAATAATTTCGCTAAACGGAACCGCTTCAAACGGATTTCCTTTTAAAACCAATGTGCTAACTGGTTCGTTTAAATTTTTGGAAATATAATCTTGAATGGCTTCCGATAAAATATCAGCATTAAAACTAATCATCTAAACTTTTTGTTAGTTTTTTAACCACTTTATTGTCCGATAAAAACTCCTTTAAAATCACCTTAAGCGCTGTGTATGCTGGAATAGCCACAATTAAACCAACCACACCAAATAAGATTCCTGCAATAATAATAATTAAGAAAATCTCTAAAGGATGCGACTTAACGCTTTTAGAAAATATAATAGGCTGACTAAAGAAATTGTCAATTAATTGTGCAATCACAAAACCAATCATTACGTAAATAGTTTTTGGTAAAATCACGTCGCTAAAGCTTTCGCCAAGGTTACTGGTCATTGTTAAAACCACCATTAAAATAGCACTTACCAAAGGTCCAACGTATGGGATTAAGTTTAGTAACGCACATAAAAAGGCGATAACTACAGCATTGTCAATCCCAAAAATAAGTAGGGTAATGGTGTATATGATAAACAGGATTAAAATCTGAAAAATTAACCCAACAAAGTAACGCGATAATAAATCTTTTATGGTTGTAAACGAACGTTTAGAGCGACTTTCGGTTCCTTTTGGGATAAAGGTCATTAAGCCATCTTCAAAGAGTTTACTGTCTTTTAAAAAGAAAAATGAAATGAATAATACCGAAAATAATCCGATACTAAAATTCCCTAATCCGCTCACTAAACCGTTAAACAAATTCGGGATAATACTATAGTCAATCTTTCCTAAAAGGTTTGAGTTTTTTAGGGATTGCTCCACATCTTTGGTTTTAATATCAAAGTGGGTTAGGACTTCTTTGTATAAACCTTCAAACTTAACTTGTAAACCGTTAATATCTAATAAAGACAAGTTTTGTCCTTGCTCTACAATTAGCGGAATAAACAACATTACCAAACCAACAAATAAGCTGACTAAAATGGTCATACTCGCAATAACGGCTAAGGTGTTATTAAACTTTAAACGTCGTCTTAAAAACAACACAATTGGTCGTCCAATTAAGGATACCACTGCGCCAATAAGTATGTAAACAATTACGGATTGTATTTTAAATAAGAAGAATAAAATAAGCAATAAACCAGCTATGATTCCTATGGCTTTTAAAATTCCGTTGGTAATAGTGTTAGAGGTCAATGTGTGTGTTTTAAGTGTTGTTATTAACGCTAAAATTAAGCATTTTAATTTAGTTAGGTTTTGTAAACTCGTATAAGGCAATATTTGTGGCTTGTACCACATTCATACTGCTGTTTTGTCCGTACATATTTATATGAATTACCGTATCACTCAAACCTAAAATAGCTTCGTTTACACCAAAGTTTTCATCGCCAATCACTAACGCGATTTTTTGGTCTTTTGGGACTTTAAAATCGTGAATGGGTTGACTACTATTGGTAATTTCTAATGAAATAATCACATAACCATCCTTTTTTAACTCGGTAACTGTGTCTAAAATAGAAGCCGAAACACGATGTTTTACCACTTTTTCCGTAGCACGTGAGGTTTTAGTCATTTTACGACCTAAAGGAATATCGCTTCCGCAGAAAATAAGTTGCTCGATACCAAATGCATCACTAATACGAAACAAACTACCAATATTTGGCGCATTCGTGACATTATCGCACACAACGGTTATTGGGAATTTTTGTGATGTAAAAGTAGTGTTGTAGTGATTGAGTTGCATTTTTTATTGAGGTTGATTTTTAGGGTTATAAGTTTAGGGGTTTATGAGTTTAGTAAAATAGAGTAGAAGCGACTTGTTAGACTATAAGTTTAGGAATTTGAGTAAATCAGTAGAGTGAGAAAAACTTCTAACCCAATAACCTCCTAACCTTCTTAACTTAATTAGAGAATACATACTTAATAATATTCGCGCCCATTTGTAAGGCTTTTTGTCTCACGTCTTCTGGGTCATTATGGACTTCTTGATCTTCCCAACCATCGCCTAAATCGCTTTCTAAGGTTAATAAAACGACTAAACGACCTTCGTAAAATAAACCCATTGCTTGCGGACGTTTGCCATCGTGTTCGTGAATTTTAGGTAAACCTTTTGGAAACTTATATACAGAAGAAAACAACGGATGATTAATTGGTAACTCCACAAATTCCTCATTAGGATACACGTTTTTAAACGCTTTTTCTACATAAGGTTTCATTCCATAATTATCGTCTATATGTAAAAAACCACCAGAGTTTAAGTAGTTTTTTAAATTATTAGACTCGTCGCTATTAAATACCACGTTTCCGTGACCTGTCATATGAATAAAAGGATATTGAAAAATATCGCTACTTCCAGCTTCTACCGTTGCGGTTTTAGTTTCTAATTGCGTATTAATATTGGCATTACAAAACTTTACCAAATTAGGTAAAGAGGTTGGGTTACTATACCAATCTCCGCCACCATTATATTTTAATACCGCCACTTCTTGGGCCGTAATGTTATGTGTTAAACCTAATAGAAAGGTTAAAAGAGTGAGTTTATTTAGAAAAATGTGTGTTGTTTTCATAGAAGTAAAGGTATGAAAGTGTTTGTTTGTTATTAGAAGACTTCTTAAGTTTTAATGAACTAATTAATTACCGTTTGTTTATGTTTTGTATACGCTTGTTGTGCATAGTTTCTTTTATATTTCATTGGATTGTCTGAATTTCACATAATCCATAATAATCTTTGGATTAGCATCAGGTAAGCTAATTTGGGTTTCCTCAATATACACATCTTTTAACTTCTCTGCTATAGGCACAGGATTGTTAAGAAAGTGTTCAAGATTATCTGATAATTCATCTTCGTTTTCGTAATATTTAATTTCTGAATGAAAAGTGTCGTCAATTTCAACTCCATTTTTCGTTCCTACCATTCTTCCTTTCCCAAATTTACCGCTAATGAAATAGTTTTCTAATAATGAAAAATCCGTTATTGAAACTCTATCTATTTCATAACCGGAAAAAATAGGATAATTAGTGATAACTAACTTAACAATAGGTTTTGATAAAAAATCGTTATTTTTAAAAAAATCGATGTTATCTTTTAAAAATTTAGCCTTTCTATTTATCTGTTCTACACCTTCTGATAGTCTAGAATGCTTATTATAATAATCTCTTGGGTAAAAAGGGTATTTAATACACTTTACTTCTGCAAGCAATGTGATTTTTTTTAATTCAACTATTAAATCGATCTCTTCAAACTTATCATTATTATTTCGAAAAATATTTTCAATTGGAATATTGAATTCGTAACCTTTACTTTTAAATTCATTTGATAGAACATTTTTGATATGTTCTTCAAAAAGCAAGCCACGAGAGTCTAAGTCAAAACCACCTTTTTCTAGCCAATAATCAAGCATTCTTAAGGTATTTGGACTTATTAAAGGTAAAATGATTGGAAATATAAAGTTTTCAATTTCAATCAAAGGTCTTTCCCATATATTATAGAAGCCTTCCTTTTGAATAAATAATTCCAAAGTTTGTTTAACTTGATTTCTTGAATACTTAGTCTTACGAAGTAAATACTCAATTAATTCGTGCTTTTTGATTTTTAGTTTAAATAGATTAAAATTTTCTACATCGGTATCGGTTTCTACTTTCTTAATCTCAAAAGCTTCACTAAAAAGGTGTTGCACTTCTGTATATAGAACTAAAACATCATAAAGATTTACACTATTTATATTAGGTAGGATTTCATCTCTTATGAAAGCATAATATGTCGTAAGAATTGCAAATGATTGTAGTTCTTTAAATACAGTTTCTTTCTCAACACCATCAGCTAACTTATATTTAATTTCACTTTCATCAAGTTTTATGCGTTTCAATCTTTTAGCTTTTCTTTTCTTGTTTGCTTCTTTTGAAATGTGTTGATAAAATGCATTCTTTTCTTGAAATGCAGATAGTACAACCATTTTGCTTGAAAAAATATTTCTTTCTAATCTGTACTCTCCAATTCTATTTAGGTATTGATTCTTTTTATTGATGATTTTAATTTTAAGCTCATCACTTTCTTTACTGTAACGGATTGCATAGTCTTCCCAAATTGCTATATCATAACCATACTTTATAACTATGTAGATGTTGGAAAAACCCAATAATTTAACACAATTATCCAAATGTTTCAATTCATAATTTGAACTGCCATTATCGTCTGTCGTGACTAGCTTCCAATCCTGCTTGAGCATTGATTTGACCTAATTCAGGAATATTAGATTGAAATGTACTATTCATCATTCCGTCATATTCAATTTCAGTTCTGTCTTTATTCGATACTCTGAGACGAGCCTTAACTAAATATAAATCTCTGTTAACAAAAGTTATTATAAGTTCTAAAAAGTCTTCTAATGCTAGTTCGTTTCCTTTTGTAATTTCTTTGAAGTATTCTTTATAGTCTATGAAATAAGGATTGAAGAAGGAAGAGTTTAGTGCATTATATTCTACATATGAGCCAGTTTTAGATTTTACTGTTTTTTTAAATAGTTTAAAACATAGTCGAAATCATATTTTTCATTATATGGAATAAACCTTGGGTCTCTTTTTATTTTTTTTTGAAATTTTTTTTCTGACATTCGGTTTGTTCAAATTATGCCAAACTTGTTGTATAACAAGTATTAAAACTATATCCAGTAAATAAGTTGGGATATGTTATAAGTTTGGTTGTCGTTACTTCGTAAATATAAAACTAATTCTCCTAAAATCTACTTCAAATTCACTCATTCACAAACGCCACAGAATGACAAGCGACAATACCAGCAGTTTCGGTGCGTAAACGTGTTTCGCCTAAAGTTACAGGTTGAAATTTTTCTGCAATAGAAAGCTCAATTTCCTTGGTGCTAAAATCGCCTTCTGGACCAATTAATATTAAGATATTGGTGTTGGGTTTTAAGGCTTGTTTTAGGCTAACTTTATCGGTTTCTTCACAATGTGCAATGTATTTTACGGCATCAAAATCTTGTGCCACAAATTGCTTAAAAGAGATAGGTTCGTTAAGAATAGGCAAGTAGCAGTTTAGAGATTGCTTCATTGCAGATTCTAATATTTTAGAAAAACGTTCTAATTTCACGACTTTTCGTTCGCTATGGTCGCAAATTATTGGGGTTATTTCGCTAATGCCAATTTCGGTAGCCTTTTCTAAAAACCACTCGTAGCGGTCGTTCATTTTAGTAGGGGCAATGGCAATGTGTAAGTTGTATTTTGGTTGCTCTTGTTGCGTTTTTTCGGTAATAGTTACCATACAATTCTTGTCGTGTGCCAAAGTCACTTTACAGGTGTAAATAGTTCCTGTACCGTTGGTGACATACAAGGTATCGTTGGTTTTTTTACGTAGAACTTTTACAATATGCTTACTTTCTTCTTTACTAAATGTAAAAGAAGTGTCTTGGTCGCTAATGGTTTTAGAGTAGAATAGTTGCATTGTAGTGGTGTTAGTGCTTCAAAAATAACAAACTCAATTAAAAAAGGCACACCTTACGGTATGCCTTTTAAAATATTTATGAAGAAATGGCTTATTTACGTTCTTTAACGCGTAATACTTTCACTTCTTTAATACGTCTTACGGTATGTGTTTTTTTAACTAAGTAGTATAAGTTATTGTCAAAATCACTTACCGGATAAATGTCGTCAATTTGGTGACTTAAAATATCGTCTTCGTTAGCTAAAGGCGCAGGTAAGTTGTCTAACTTTACCCAACTGGTATCGCCACCTTGAAACTTATTGACTGCCATAGAATACTTTTTGGCTAAGTTGGCAAAGGTTTCTAAACCAGACTTATGGTGATCTAAAATAATTTTCTTTGTTTTTTCAATCTCTTCCCCAGACATTCTACTACCATCTAAAAAGATGTATTGCAAACGGTAATGCGGGTCGTTAGATTTTTCTACGACTTTAAGGTAGGTTTTTTCAAACTGTGTTTCTGTAACTTTAGTCGTTCCTTTTAGGCTTGAAATTAAATCTTGCGCTAATTTCGTTTTATGGTTTTCGGCATTAAAAACTAACAAACGGTGCGTTTTACGCTTTTTTCCGTCTATATAATCTTCGGCTTGTTGTGGTGTATCAATTTTTTTAAAATCTTTCTCAATGGTTTGGGCAAAAGCTACTGAGCTTACCACAAAGCCTAAGGCACATAAAAAGTGTTTCATACAGTTGTTATAGTTTTAATCGTGATGTTGCCATAACGTTTTGTGAGGCAAAATCTTGTTCTAAATATTTTAAGTAACCTACAATGGCAATCATTCCTGCGTTGTCGGTAGTGTATTCAAATTTAGGCACGTAAGTGGTCCATCCAAATTTTTGTTCGCCTGTTTTTAAAGCGTCTCGAATCCCACTGTTTGCCGATACGCCACCACCAATAGCAATGTGTTTTATGCCGGTTTCGGTACTTGCTTTTTTTAACTTATCAATTAATATGCCAATAATAGTGTATTGAATAGAGGCACAGATATCGTTTAAATTTTCGCTAATAAAGTTAGGATTTTTTTTCATCTCGCGTTGTATAAAATATAAAACAGCGGTTTTAAATCCTGAAAAGCTAAAGTTTAAGCCATCTACTTTAGGTTTAGTAAACGCATAGGCTTTTGGGTTTCCTAATTTAGCACGACGATCAATTTCTGGACCTGCAGGATAACCTAAACCTAATATTTTTCCGCTTTTGTCAAAAGCTTCGCCAACAGCATCGTCAATAGTTTCGCCAATTACGGTCATATCAAAATAACTTTCGACTTTTACAATTTGCGTGTGGCCACCAGAAATGGTCATTGCTAAAAATGGAAATTCTGGTTTCGTCTGGCTTTCTTCATCTATAAAATGCGCCAAAATATGCGCTTGCATATGGTTAACGCTTATTAATGGTACGTTTAAACCATAGGCTAAAGATTTTGCAAACGAGGTTCCAACCAGCAACGAACCCATTAAACCTGGACCTTGCGTAAAGGCAACCGCGTGTAAATCTTCTTTAGAAATTCCTGCTTTTTTAATGGCTTGGTCAACCACAGGCACAATATTTTGTTGGTGTGCTCTGGAAGCTAATTCTGGGACAACACCACCATATTCTGTGTGTACAGATTGGTTTGCCACAATATTACTTAAAACCTTGCCGTTACACAGTATAGAAGCACTTGTGTCGTCGCAAGAACTCTCAATTCCTAAAATGTAAATATTTTGTGAGTCCATAGTCTTATTTAGGCACAATAATTGTAATTTTGATTTACAAATTAAACAAAACCAACGTAGCTATCCAATTAAATTTAGCTAATGTTATTAAACAACACATAAACTATTAAGCGACTACTTAAAATATTAGGAAAACTCTTAGCCATTTTAGTGCTATTGTTTATCATTTTGGTGTTGTTTATGTCAATTCCGGCGGTACAAACGCGTTTGGGAACTTACCTAACCAATGTGGTTAACGAGGATTTTAAAACCAATATTACCGTTAAAAAAGTAGGACTTCAATTTAATGGAGACGTCGAACTAAAAGACGTTATCATTAAAGATTATAAAGACAATATTTTAATTAGTGCTGAAGAGCTTAACACGTCCATTCTTAATTTTAAAAATTTATACGAAGGCAAGCTAAATTTTGGAGATATTGATGCCGACAACTTATTGTTGGATATTATGACTTATAAAGGCGAAACCGAAAGTAATTTAGATATTTTTGTGGCGCGTTTTGATGAAGATAACCCAAGTACTAAAGAAAGTGGTTTTTTGTTATCCAGTAGTGATGTGACGATTACTAATTCCAGATTTAAATATGCCGACCAGAATTTAGAAACCGTAAACGTTTTAGATTTTAAAGATTTAAACATTAACGCGACCGATTTTGTCATTTTTGGACCAAACGTAAAAGCCAGAATTAATACGCTAAACTTTTTAGATTCCAGAGGTTTAAAAGTTGAAAATCTAATGACGAATTTCTCGTATTCGTTAACAGAATTAGCGTTTAAGGATTTAAGTATTGAAACGCCTAAGTCTAAACTTAAAGGTGAAGTCGTGTTTAGTTACGACCGTAAAGACTTTAAATATTTTACCGATAAAGTAAATTTGAATGCCAAGTTTGAAGATTCTAATGTTGCTTTAGACGAACTTAATGTGTTTTATAATGAATTTGGCGCAAATACATCGGCTAATTTTGATGGTGATTTTTCTGGAACTTTAAACAACCTTAACATTGAAAATCTAAACCTTAAAACTAACGATAATACCAGAATTGTTGGTGATGTTGTGTTTGAAAACCTATTTGGTAAAGTGGACGATTCTTTTAAAATGACGGGTGATTTTAAGCAAGTATCATCAAATTATTCTAAATTAAAACGCATTCTGCCAAACGTGTTAGGCGCATCTATTCCTGAATTTTTTAATGAAATGGGGAATTTTACAATGGATGGAACTTCAACAGTAACGACAAAATACATTGAAGCCAAGCTAAATATGGTAACCGATATAGGTTTAGCCAATACCGATCTTAAAATTAATAATGTCGATTCTATTGAAAATGCTTTATACGAAGGGAATGTTCAGTTAGAGAATTTTAATTTAGGAACGCTTTTAGGTGATGAAAATTTAGGCGAAACGTCTTTAAATGTCGAAGTAGACGGAAAAGGCTTTAATAAAGACAATTTAGAGTCGGAATTAAAAGGTGTCGTGACCAGTATTGTTTACAATAACTACGGTTACAAGGAAATTGTGGTTAACGGAACTTACGAGAAAAATAAGTTTAATGGGGAATTAATTAGTAATGATAAAAACCTAAAATTAGACTTTAATGGTTTAGCCGATTTGTCTGATAGACCAAGAAAATTAGACTTTACCGCCAAAGTACGTTACGCCAATTTAAAAGCGTTAAACTTCTACAAACGCGATAAAAAAGCCATTTTTAAAGGTATTGTTAATATGAAAATGGATGCCACTTCCGTGGATGATGCCTCAGGTACGATTTCATTTTACGAAACCACTTATACCAACGAAAATGATACTTACAATTTTGATGATTTTGTAGTGACGTCATCGTTTACAGGGAAAGAACGTTTAGTGACTATTAATTCGCCAGACATTATTGAAGGGCAATTAAAAGGACAGTTTAAAGTAGCGGATATTCCTGCGCTTTTCGAGAATTCAATACAAAGTATTTATAC
>DAISIZ010000078.1:0-1265 GCA_036821745.1 Aurantibacter sp.
CCTCTACCTCTTCTTCATCTTCAACAACCTCAATTACTTCTGGTGCTGCTGGTGGCGGTGGTGGTGGTGGTGGCGTATTTAAAATTTCAGTTACTGGAATTTCTTCATCTATATCACTATCAAGATTAAGTTGCCCTATATCTACTAGTTCTTTATCGTAAGTTTTGTGATTAATACCAATATATGTTAATGCTAACATTAGTGCTAATCCAACAGCAAAGTATAAAGAACTGTTACGTCCTACGTTTGCTTTTTGACTCTTTTTTGGTTCCATAATTCAAAATTGTTTATACCGAATGCTAAAATAACTATTTATTTATGTAAAAAACAAGCTATGCCTAACTTTTAACGGTCTTATTTATAATAACATTAATAAAAATTAATGCAATAAGTGTACCTAAAACGTTAGCTAAGACATCTTTAACATCACCTTGTCTATTTAAAGTACAATAATGCTGTAGGTATTCTATTAAAATACCATAAATAAGTGCCCCTAAAAAAATAACAGTAGTAAACTTAAAGGTTATTTTTATTAACGGATTAAATAAGGCTACAAACCACAAAATAGTAAAAACAAAATAAGCCAAAGCGTGAATTAACTTATCGCTTTGGCTTACTATTTCTATAGGTTCTCTTGGCGTAATTAAACAAGAATACGTTAGTAAAACTGTATATGCTACAGCTAGTACAACGATCTTATTTTTATGCGCCAATAATTGCTTTATAATCATCTGCAGATATTAAATTATCTAATTCTGCAACATCAGATACTTTTACTTTTACCATCCAACCAGCACCGTAAGCATCACTGTTTACTAATTCTGGCTCATCTTCTAGAGCTTCGTTAAATTCAATAATTTCTCCTGCTACAGGTAAAAATAAATCTGATACTGTTTTAACAGCTTCTACAGTTCCAAAAACTTCTTCAGCATCTAAAGTCTCGTCTAAAGTTTCGACCTCAACGTAAACGATATCTCCTAATTCACTTTGTGCGAAATCTGTAATCCCTACTGTAATTACATCACCTTCAATTTTAATCCACTCGTGATCTTTTGTGTATTTTAATTCTGCTGGTATGTTCATTTTATATTATGTATTTTATTTTGCAAATGTATTAAAGCTTTGGCTATTAAAAAACCCTGTGGTATTAATTTCCAAAATTATATCGTATTGTAAATCCAGATCTAATAGTTGTTTGCGGAAATGCAGTAGAGATGGCATAGTCTGAAAACGTATAATCAAAGTAAAACAACGCGGTTAAGTTT
>DAISIZ010000078.1:1275-10376 GCA_036821745.1 Aurantibacter sp.
GCATAATCGGCATTAAACTTAGCACCCCAAATGGTTTGCCCGTTGGTAATTTGACTATTATCTAAATCTAAATATCTAACTATAGTAGCATTGTTTCTTACAGAAACGTCTGCTTTCATATTTAAATCACTAACAATTTTCTTTTTTGGACCTGCTAATTTAGATTTAATAGTGACATCTTTTAACTTATAACCTAAACCAACAATATATTCGTTTCCTTTAATTTCTGTCAATAAATTATTATCAAAACTAAGAGAGAGTAATCGGTCTTTTTTCATCTCTAATAAGATTTTTACTGAATTTTTCATCTCAAAATCTAATCTAAAAAGCGGTGTGAACATTTCAGTAATGGTAATATTACTATATAATTCTTCGTTCTTAAAGTTTCCTGCTTGATCTAAATCTTCAATAGGTTGCGAATCATAATCTAAACTATAATCAATATTATTATCGAAACTTAAGTTGTTTCTAAACTGATTAATCGTATAATTAGATCTATAACCATGGGTTAATGAGAATCGTTTAAAACGTTTTTTAAACCACTTCATTTTCATAAAACCTGTATACTTAACATCCCAATTTGGTAATGGTACATTTTTAAAGGCGCTTAATGTTGTTTTTTGCGGATTAGAACCTGTATAAGCACTTGTAAAGGCTGGTAATAATACGGCTTGATTATTTTTACCAAAGCCTTTTGGATAACCTTCAGCATCTAAATTATCTGGATTATTTACATCTATTCCTTTTCTTGCTGCCAAACGCTTCGCAATGATTAAACGGTTTTTTCTAAACTCGTTAAATGCATCAGAACCTGTTTCGTCACTTTTTCCAAACGCAGTTCTTATGGTTAATGTGGAAATATTAAAGTTCCCAAACTCATTTGGTGTTAAAGATTGGTACTGTAAATCACCATTATTTTCCAGATCACTTACTAAATAGTTTTCTGCATAATTATTAGCTAAAGTCCTAGATCCAATAACATCTATTTTTAAATCTTTTACGGGTTCTAAACTAGCAGCAATATCTAACTGTCTGGTTTTATTTACCGTGTATTGCTGATTAAATTCTGGAAACTGTGTTAACCAACCATTTCTTGCTGCATAGTTTCTTATATCTCTTTGTCCACCAAATGTGTAACCCAAAGTAGGTTTTAATGTCCCTATAAAACCAGGTGTATTTAAATAACCTGGTAAAAAAGTACCGCTATTGTCTGAGTAATTAATTTGTATACGCTTTATACTAGTTAATACACCAATACCAAAGTTCCCTAACTTAGACCCTTTCTTTTTCTTAAGCTTTTTAGCTTTCTTCTTTTGGTCTTTGTCTTTTGTTTCTTTCTCCTTTGTGCCTTTAGCTTTTGGCTTAGCAGTAACAGAACCACGCCTTTTTAAATTCGCCTTTTTAATCCCTAAATACTTGTACAATTTCTTCATCTCTAAAGTTGAATTAATTGTGTGTATAGCACTATTAGATATTGAATTCCCTAGGTCGTAAGTCACACCATCAGCTTTTATATCGCCAAATAAATCACTTCCTTTTTGCCATTGAAAATCTCCTGTGTACGAATAGGTCGATTTCATAAAGTCTAAAGCAGGAATCTTATTTAAAGGAATTTCATAATTAACTCCTAAAGATTGAAATTGTCGGTTAGGATCACCAAAATCGAATAAACCATCATAAATTCCTAAAGTAGGATCTTGTTCTCCATTTATAATAATATCATTTTTGAAATAATTTCTAACGATATTATTGTTCGCTGCCGAGAAGTTTAAACTTAAAGCTTTCGTTAAGTTCCAGTTTACATTATACTGAAAGTCGAAAGTATAATTTCTTCTAAATAACTCTTCAATCCCAATGTTGTTTCCTGTTAAATCTAAATCTCTAAATTTCTGTTTATTAAACTGACGCAAAATATCTGTATTAACAGAAAATGACGCTGGTAAAGGATTAAAATTAAAGTCCTTTAACAATTCCCAATACTTTCCTGTAAATAACGAATCGTTCTTTTTAAATGGCTCTATGCTTTTTGCTTGGAAACCATAGGCATAATTTACACCTGTACGTAGTTGTTTGTTTTCAGAACGTTCAATTTCGAAATCTCTGTGAAACTCTTTGTTGTATGAATAATTAAACGTTAAGTTTTCTACATCATAAAAACGTGGTTTTTTCTCTCCAGTACGGTTTTTCTTGACACCAATAAAGTTTACACTTTGTCTTTTGGTATAGTCTTCAGACTGACTTAAGATATCTTCACGTTCTTCAGAAGTAGCTGCATTATTTAAACGTGTTTGTAACGGAATATCTTTATACTGCTGATCAAATTCTGGTGTGATTACTTCTACACCTTGACCATAATTAAACGGTACTTGAATACCCCATTTTTTAGGTAACATTTGTCCTAAATTCACGTTAGTTACTACATCGTATTGTTTGGTATCTTCACGGCTTCTTTGATTAGGTCCTTGATCTAAAGCACCAAATCCAGCAGTACTCATTCTACCTGTAGCACTTACATTTGCAAAGTCGGCAAAATTAGTATCTAAACTCATAATAGCAGCCCAACCACCTTCGTTATCTAATTCAGATAAACGTAATTCGTTAAACCAAGCTTCACCACAAATATCGCCATTACTGGCATTTTTAACCCCAACCATTAAAGTTCTAATGGCACCAAAATTAGGGTTACCTTTTATGGCAATACGTTGTTGACCTGCAACATAATTTTGAAATTCTGTTCCAGTAATTGGTTGTGCAGCACCATTAATGACATCGTAAAAAGTTGCTGTAGGGTTAGTTAATGTAGCGTTACTTATACCTTGTGCTTTTATACTTTGTAATAAGTTTAAAGGCAAGTTAATTTCATTTAATGCTGGCCAGTATCCTTCTGCAGTTCCTGGATTAGGACCAGAAAGTTGTAATGGTACTTCAATTTGGTAATAATTTTCAGTTAAATCATTACCCATTCTAATAAAGCCAACCATTTCATTGTTAGCCAAGCCAGATACAATATCGTCTTGTTCAGCATGAATAAACATACGTAACTTTTTATACTGACGCATATCCACTTCAATATTTTTAAAAACGGCTCTAGACTCTTCTTTTCCTAAATCACAAACACTAACCGATAATGCTTGTTCGTTTTGATTTACGATGGTGTTATTATTATTAACTTGTTCTGGCACTACACTTGGTGGTGATACATAGTTACCATCATTTACTTGTGTACTTACCACACCAATATTAAAATCGGCATTAGAGTTTAATGGACCTCCATCTGTTAGGTCTCTTCTGTAACGTCTCCAATCACTTCTAACTAGGTCAAATGTTCCAAAACGCATAGTGGTTTGCTCAGTAAATTTATTTAAGTAAATTCTAGCAAAACGAACCGATCTAAAATCTTCAATATTCCCAACTCTACTATATTCAGGAATAGAAGTATCATCATAAGTTGAAATAGGTACCGTTACTGGAATTCTAAATTGATACCAGGTAACAGGAATATCAGTTCCATTTGGAAGGAAACGTGTTACGGTTTTTGAATCGACTACAAATTCATTTGTAGCTACATTTAAAGACGTCGAGTTAATAGCCATTTTATACTCAAAATAACTATCAATCGTATTCATAGTATTATCTCGGTTAATATCCTCTACATCTGGAAACGTTGTACTACCTCTATTGGTGTTACTTAATTCGTCTGGAGAGTTACCATCTAATCCATTATAACGTTTGTAACGCTCTAAAACATTACCTTGAGCTGCTAAATAATATTGATAATTATCATTTGCTGGATCTAAAAGCCCAGAGAAGCCGCTTGGAAATTGGGCAACTTCCTCTGCATCATCATAACCATCATAACCAACATCTTGATTAGTTCTTTCTTGTCCAGTACTGTCAAAAGCATAGATTAAAGATTGATTTAATGGTACAACACTTTCAAAACCGGTAGTTTGTAATAAACTAACATTACCATCTTTAGGTAAACCGTTTTCAAATTGTTTACGTCCATCTCTTAATACATCTTCAGAAATATTACCTAAATTAATGACTAATTCTCCACCTGGATTGGTATTATTTTCCTCGAATGGATCTTGTAACCAAAACTCTATGTACTCTACATTGGCTTGTTCAAAATCTGATGACGTAATTTGTCTTGTTATACCTGCCCAACTATTAATTGGATTTGTTAAAATATTATTTTCTGAACCTGGTTGAAAGTTATATGGGCCACGTTCTTCAGGATAGAAACTTAAATCTAATGTATTTAAAACGGTAGTCTGTCCCTGAGCTACACCTTGCAACGGGAACAATTCATTTATAAAGACACGACTGTTATAGTAACCCGAAATATCTTCGTCAGTTATTCCTGATGGTCTATTTCCAGAATAAAAAAGTGGATCAATATTATACCAATTCAGCAAAGCTCTTCCATAACCATTGCGTTGTCCATTCACATCAAAAGCACTTGTCCCATTAAGGTTTAATGGACGACTTGATAAATTCCAAGCTTGTGGCGAACGTAAATCAATTCCTATTTGTGAGCCTTCAAAGTCATCAATATAAGACGTTACTTCACCATTAAAATCAGTTCCTTTTGGTGCGCCAGGTAATAAGTATGCAAACTCACCAGAAACTGACAAATTAGATGGCGCATCAGTATCTACATTTGGCAATTTATTTGCTAAACGCGTAAAAAATGGCACCTCAGTAGAGTAATTACCATTTAATCCAAAAATAGTATTGTTGATAGGTTCTGAATTATAATTCGCCTTTTGTGTAATTGGACGTTCTTTTAAATTGATAAATGTACCTCCTAAAAGAAAATTCTCATTAAACTGATGCTCTACATTAATACCAGTGAAACGCTTTGTTTGTTGTCCAAAAATTGAATTATTTTCTGTAGAAACTTCAATAGGAATATTAGATGCTTTTAAAGCTGGATCAATAATATTAACACGACCTAATTGATAATTTACCGTATAATCTACACCTTCTACCAATACACGTCCACCGGCAGTAACTTTTACAGAACCTCTAGGAATATTAAATCCTCCAATAGGAATTCCGTCTCCAGCTTCGGACTTAAAACGTCCTTTAATTTGAAATTTATTCTTTTCAGCCTGATCTAAAGCACCTGTTTTTGTCGAACTATATAAACGATCATAAACATACTTTTCTTGGTTAGGGTTAAAGGTTCCAGTTAAATAATCATTATCATTATTTCCTGGATTACCATCACTATCTAAAACATCAAATAAGTAACGCCCAAAAGGTTCAACTTTAGTAAATAAAATTTTACCATTTTGAGTTAAAACAGTTGTTCCAGGCACAAAGTCAAAGAATCCATCTCCACCAGCTTGCGGATCATTATTAAAATTTAGTCGATCTAAACCAAATAGTTTTAAAAGGGTTGTTTCTTCAATTGCCTTGTTATTAAATGTTGTCCCAAAAGGAGTTCCATCAACAGGCGTAATGAAGTTTAATGGTGCCGATTCGTTATAAAAGATGTTTAATTTAAAATCGTCTTGCGATAATTGAAAAGCACCTGTATCATAAACGTTTTTCATCATTAAATCCCAAGTCGGTCTTGACGTGTCTGTAATACTACTTTTTAATAATTTAACAATTAAAGCTTTATTACTAACTGCAGTTGTTTGCCCTTGGTTATTGGTTTGTACATCCGTTGCATTTACACCATCATTAGCAAATTCACCAACTTGATATACTCTACCGTTTGCAGTGAACTGGTATGCAATCGCTAAAACTTCATCGTTATTTAAACGCTGATTTAAGGACACATATCCCAATTCGGTGTTTAACACATAGTCTTGGCCTTGCTGTAATTGTCTTGCATTTTCAAGTTTAGCATAATCAAAACCTTCATTTACACCAGAATAATTGAAACCGTTTTGTGCGGTTGCAATTTCTCTAATACTAGGATTTAATTGTGAACTTCCTGTTGAAATTGAAATAGGGTTTAATCGGTTATTTTTGTTATCAGGAAATGCATTAGGTCCAGAAGTAACCACAACATTTGTATTTCCTAAAACAGTAGTTTCACCAATATCTTCTAATGCTACAAGGTTTCTTACATTATCTGTACGGTTCGCTCTGTTAGTTACCCATAATTCTGCTCTTGTAATTTGAATACCTCTGTTATCAATAAAAGGGAAATTAGCTAAAGCTTTATCATAGTTTTCTCTAAAGTATTGTGAGATAAAATAATGCCTATTTTCATCATAATCACGAATAAAAAAATCAAATTCATCAACTGTTCCTCCACCTTGTGCAGTTACCGATCTAGAATCGCTTCGTTGTTCTGCAAAAACACCTGTTACTGTTGTTTTACCAAACTGCAGTTGTGCTTTAACCCCAAATAAACTTTGTGCTCCAGTAATTAAAGAGCCATTTAATGGCATACTAATATTACCTATTTCTAACTTTTTAATGATAGAATCTTCACCGCCACCAACAGATGGGTTATACTCTAACTTTAATAGATTTTGAAAGTCAAAAGTAGATTGTGTGTCGTAATTAGCATTTACCTGTAAACGCTCACCCACTTTGCCTAATAAACTAACACTAATTCGCTGATTAAAGTCGAATGTAAAATTAGAACGGTTTTGTGGTGAAAATGAAGGATTATCTTGTTTTGTAAATAAAACCCCTAAATCTATTTCTACCGAACCTTGAGGAATAAATTCTATCTTATTTCCTCCAAAAATCGTTTCGAATAAGCCTGAATTGATATAAAACTCAGGTAATAAGTTTTTTCTTTTTTCTTTAGATTCTTCATCTTTACCATCTAAAGTGGCTATTTTATCTTTATAATAGGCTTGAAGATTCTCTTTATCTACCAATTTCTGATATTCCTTTGGCGATAAAATTATGGGATAATTCACATTAAAATTACCTAACTTCTCGGTGTAGATATAACGATCTGTTATGGGATCGTAAGTGTATTTTGCCTGAATACTATTAGGATTAGGCAGTAACATATTACTAAAACTATACGACGTTTTAGTTGAATCTTGAGCCGTTTCATTTTCTTGTGCAATAGCCGTAACACTAGCAAATAATGTAACGACTAAAACCAATAATAGTTTTATAATGCCTTGAAAATGGTATGATTTATTTTTCAAAATAGACTTATAGTTTTTTTAAAGCTTGCTTTATTAATTCTTCTACTGAAGCATCTGGTTGTGCCACAGCTAATTTATCTAGAACTTTGTCTGCTTGCTTTTTATTAAATCCTAAAACTTCTAAAGCTGATAACGCTTCATCTTTGTTGGTATTGCTTTCTTTAACAGAAACTTCGTCAATATCGTAAATTTTAAGAATTTTATCTTTTAAATCGATGATAACACGTTGTGCCGTTTTTGCACCAATTCCTTTTATAGATTGAATTAAAGCGACATCTTCAGTAGCTATACCTTCTCTAACTTGTTTTGGTGTTAATGAAGACAGCATAGTACGTGCTGTATTTGCACCAATACCACTTACTGAAATTAATAATTTAAATATTTCACGTTCAGCCAAAGATGAAAAACCATACAACGTATGTGCATCTTCACGCACTTGTAAATGTGTGTATAATTTAATTGCCTCAGTAGTAGGCAAATTTGAAAAAGTATGTAGAGATATATTTACAAAATACCCAACACCATTGCAGTCTATAACCACATAAGTTGGATTTTTTTCAGCAAGCTTTCCGCTTAAATGTGTAATCATTTAACTTTAAATTAAGATACTCAAAACTACACATTTTTTTTCACTTAAAACCTATACCGCGTTTAAGTGAATTTTAAAAAGTTGAAACTCCAAAAAAGTCGATAAAAATGACCTTTGCAAACGTTAATTGTTTTAATCTTTATGCGCTTCTTTTTGTTGCGCATCAATTACAGCAATGGCAGTCATATTTACCATTTCGTCTACACTTGCATCTAACTGAATAATGTGAACTGGCTTATTCATTCCCATCATAATAGGACCAATAGAATCGGCTTTATTTAACTCCTTTAGCAATTTGTATGTAATGTTTGCTGAATCTAAATTTGGAAAAATTAATGTATTCACTTTCTTACCAGCTAATTTTGAAAACGGGAACATTGCTTGAAGCATTTCGGCATTTAAAGCAAAATCAGTTTGTAATTCTCCGTCAACAATTAAATCGGGATAATTTTTATGAAGATAAGCTACAGCGTCAGCTACTTTAGACGCTTTTTCATGATTTGAAGATCCAAAGTTAGAATACGAAGTCATTGCCACAACGGGTTCTAGACCAAACATTTTTACCACTTGAGATGTCATTAAAGCAATACGTGATAAGTCTCTTGAATCTGGATCTATATTAATGGATGTGTCACTTAAAAATAATGGTCCACGTTCCGTCATCATAACGTTAGTCGTTGCCACTCTTGAAGCTCCTGGTGCCATACCTACCAATTCTAACATTGGTTTAACGACCATAGGATAACTTTGTGTGTAACCAGAAACTAAAGCATCGGCATCACCTTCGTTAACCATCATAGCTGCAAAATAGTTACGCTCACGCATACGTTTTTCTGCAGAATATAAGGTCAAACCTTTACGGCTTGTATTCTTCCAATACACTTCAGCATAACGTTTTAAACGCGGTAATTCTTCATCTGATTTTGGATCGATAATTAACACTTCGGCATCAAAATCTATTTCTGCTTTAAGTAATTCTATAGCTTCACGTCTTCCTAATAAAATAGGAATTGCAATACCTTCTTCGTAAGCAATTTGTGCCGCTTTTAAAACATCCAACTGGTCAGCCTCTGTAAAGACAACACGTTTTGGATCTAACTTTGCACGGTTTAATAATAAACGTACTAATTTATTATCACCACCTAAACGTTGTAGTAATTCTTCTTTATACTTCTCAAAATCTTCAATTGGCGCTAATGCTACGCCACTATCTTGAGCAGCTTTTGCAACTGCAGGCGGTAATTCTGCAATTAAACGAGGATCGAATGGTTTTGGAATAATATAATCTTTACCAAAAGTTAAACGTGTTTCACCGTAGGCAATATTTACTTGTTCTGGCACTGGTTCTTTAGCTAAACGTGCTAAAGCTT
>DAISIZ010000079.1:0-6057 GCA_036821745.1 Aurantibacter sp.
CCTGCGCAGGCAGGAATCTTGTTTTCAATTATGAGATTCAATTTATAGCTTTAATTATTATAGATTCCGCATCGTAGTGCAGAATGACAAGTAATATTTATACTTTGAATATGAATGTCACACTGAGCGCAGTCGAAGTGCTTAATATAGACTAAATTGAATTATTTTTTAAACAAATTTAAATACCACACCATACCATTTACAATGTGGCTTTAGTTGGTGGCAAAACTAATTAATAATAATTTTAGATAGCATTCATAAGATTCCTGCCTGCGCAGGAATTAACCTAACCAACCTTCACGGTCCAAACTTCTATATTGAATGGCTTCGCTAATATGAACTCCTGTAACTATGTCTGCGCCTTCTAAATCGGCGATAGTACGGGATACTTTTAATATACGATCGTAGGCTCTTGCCGATAAGTTTAAACGATCCATAGCCGTTTTTAAAAGTTCTTTTGAAGGTTCGTCTAACTTACAATGTTTACGAATTTGCTTGGTATTCATTTGTGCATTGTAATGTATATGCTCAAACTCCTCAAAGCGTTTGGTTTGCACTTCTCTCGCTTTAGTGACCCGTTTTCTAATCTCTACACTCGACTCTGCTTTTTGTTCACTGGATAATTTTTCAAAAGGAACAGGTGTCACTTCAATATGAATATCTATACGGTCTAACAATGGTCCAGATACTTTACTTAAATAGCGTTGCATTTCAGCAGGACTACTTGTAACTGGTGCATCTGGGTCATTAAAATAACCACTTGGACTTGGATTCATACTCGCCACTAACATAAAACTACTTGGATACGTTACCGTAAATTTAGCTCTGGAAATAGTCACTTCTCTATCTTCTAATGGCTGACGCATTACCTCTAAAACTTCACGTTTAAATTCTGGCAATTCATCTAAAAATAAAACACCATTATGAGATAACGATATTTCACCTGGTTGTGGATAACTTCCTCCACCAACTAAAGCAACGTTGGAAATGGTATGATGTGGTGACCTAAACGGACGTTGCGACAACAAACCACAATTTTTAACACGACCAACTACGGAATGTATTTTAGTCGTTTCCAAAGCTTCGTGTAACGTCATTGGCGGTAAAATACTTGGCAAACGCTTAGCTAACATTGTTTTTCCTGCACCTGGTGGACCTATTAAAATAATATTATGTCCGCCAGCAGCGGCAATTTCCATACAGCGTTTTATACTTTCTTGCCCTTTAACATCACTAAAATCGAACTCAGGAAAATCTAAGTTCTTTTCAAATTCCTTACGTGTATCTATTATGGTAGGCTCTAATTTTTCACCTTTATCAAAAAAATTAATGACTTGAGACACGTGATTTACACCAAAAACATCTAAATCGTTTACAATAGCGGCTTCTTTAGCATTTTCTTCAGGTAAAATGAAACCTTTATAACCTTCTTCTCTTGCCTTTATTGCAATTGGCAACGCGCCTTTTATAGGTTGAATAGAGCCGTCTAAAGAAAGTTCGCCCATAATAATATACTTTTCTATATCGTCAGATTGGATTTGACTTGAAGCCGACAAGATTCCCAATGCTAAAGGTAAATCGTAAGCCGCGCCTTCTTTACGTAAATCTGCAGGAGACATATTTATGATTAGCTTTTTTCCTGGAATTTTATAGCCGTTATTTTGGAGTGCTGCAGCAATTCTAAAATTACTTTCTTTAATGGCATTGTCTGGCAATCCCACTAAATGATAACCAATACCTTTATCGACATTGACTTCTATGGTTATAGTGGTTGCGTCCACGCCAAATACAGCGCTTCCAAAAACTTTTCTTAGCATAGGTGGTTTGTTAGTTTACTTAAATGTAGGCATTTTTTTTGATTTAGAGATGATGCATAAAAAAAGCGAAACTTTCGTTTCGCTTTAAATTACACTTTACCTTTTAAAAATTCTATAAGATTAACTTCCTTAGTAAGCTTTAATTTTTTCCTTATAAAAAATCTATAATTATTTATGGATTGTTTACTTATCCCCATAAGATCTGCAATTCTTTTTGAAGACAATCCCAACACTAAGTAAGTAATCACTTTTAATTCTTTGGGACTTAAATCTGGATATTCTTTTTTCAAATTGTAAACTAAAGCATCCTCAGTACGTTCAACTTTAGTGTTAATTTCAACTTTTTCTTGATTGATTTGTATGTTATCCTTTATAAATAATTGAATATTTTTTAGTTGATTTTTAACTTCTCTTTCAGTAGAAACACTTACTACACTTTTAATTTTTGATGAAAATTCCTCTAATAATCTATTTCTCTCATTAATATGAACTGCAAACTCCGTAATCTCTTTGTTTTTATATTGCATTTCCGTTGTTAACTGATCTTCTTTTATTTTTTTCAGTTTTAAATCATATAATAAAGCACGCTTGTTAATTTGATTTATTTTACGTTGTCTATAAATAAAGAATAGTAAGCCTAATCCAAAAAATGAAAGCAAAACCAATTTATAATTACTTACTTTTTTATCAGCTTCAAAAATGGCTAATTCCTTGTCTTTGTTTTTAAGGTTTTTTTCCATTTCAAAAACTTCATATTTTACCTTAATTTTTTCAAATTCTTTACTTCTATTTAATTCAGTTAAACTATCATTTAAAAGCTTATATTTTTCAAAACTCTTTAATGCAATTTCACTTTTATTTTGGTTTTTATATATGTTATATAAATCATAACAACCTTTACTTTCAGTACTTAATAAACTATGTATTTTAGCCAACTCTATACTTTCATTTAACAATTGAATAGCTTTAGCTTCATTTCCTTTTTTGTAAGCTATAAGTGATTTTATATTTAACAAATTAGGCTTACGCTTAACAAACTTAATAGAGTCATATTGTTTCTCTGATAAGGTTAAATATTGCTCTGCTTTTTCAATAGAATTTAACTGAATTAAAAGTTTAGCATAATTTTGATTTATTGATGCTTTTAAAAACTTGTTATTTATTTTCTCAGAGGCAATAGATGCTTCATTATAATATTTTTATGCTTCATTTAAATTATTAGTATTTAGAAAATGAATCCCTAAATTATTTAAGGTCATTGCCATACCAACATAATATTTTTTGTCTTTATAAATTTTTAAAGACTTTTTATTATATGCTATAAACTTATCATCTGCATTTCCATAATTAGAATAAGCAGAAGCTAAACCCGTATAAATAACTCCTAAATATGAATCGTATTTAATTATTTGACTTAAATCTTCAGCTCTTTTGTAATAAATAATAGATTTATCTAAAGCATTTAATTGCAAGTAAGACGTAGCCAAACCTACCAAAGTTGGAACCAAATCTTTACCTTTTAAAACAAACTCTGCGTCTTTTAGAAAAATTATAGCTTTAGAATTATTTTTTAATGCTTGATGACTTAAACCCACTTTACTTTTAGATAAGGCAGATTTATACTTCATATCTAAGTCATCATAAATACGAATTGACTTTTCGCCAAAAGAAATGGATTCTGTATAATCAGCTTTTAAAAAAGAAGCTTTCGATTTTAAATGATAATAAAAGCCTGAATTAATAGTGTTACTTTCTACATCTAATAGTTCTTTGGCTACATTTAAATATACCAACATACTATCACTTTTCTTATAGCCTGAATCGTATAAATTGGCAATTTCTAAGGCAAACTCACCTCTTTCCTGAACAGTTTCAGATTTTTTAAAGTTTTCTTTCAATTCTTTCATGCTTTGAGCATTAGAAATACTCAAAACCACCAAAATCAATAAGATAGACAATAATTTTCTCATTTCATAAAAGTAATTATTTATGATTAAAATCAATAACATTTCAATCATATATTACCCCTATGTTATTCAAATGATATTGAAAAAGAGCACATCGTTAATAGTTTTACAACAAGCAAAACAAAATAAAATGAAAACACTTATCTCAACTCTACTATTAATGCATGTAATTAACATTTGTTATTCTCAAGTTGGTATTAACACATTAAATCCTAATGCATCTTTAGAGGTTGTTGCAAGCAATCAAGCAACACCAAACAACACTGATGGAATTCTCATTCCAAGAATAGATGCTTTCCCTGCAACTATTCCCACAGTAAATCAAGATGCCATGTTAGTATACTTAACAACAACATCAGGAAGTAACACTCCAGGTTTTTATTATTGGAATAATGCTACAACTTCATGGCTTCCAATAAGTAGCACAGCAATACCTGGATGGGAATTAACAGGGAATTTAGGAACTGTTAACGGAACAAATTTTATTGGTACTACTGACTCACAAGCTTTTGATATAAGAACTAATGATGTTATCCATCATCGTATTACAACACTTGGTCAATTAGAATTTCTTAATACAGGAAACTCAATCTACATTGGTGAAAATACAGGTGCAAGTGATGATACTACTTTAGACAAATTAAATGTTTTTATAGGTAATAATGTTGGTCCTTCAATAACAACTGGGGTAACAGCTACTTACCAAGCACGAAATAATACAGCTATTGGTTATGAAGCATATAATTCTGCTACAACAGGTTATGCAAATTCAGTTTTAGGTTATCGTTCAGGAGCAAGTTTAACAACAGGAAGATGGAACAGTGCTTTTGGATATGGGTCTTTAGAAAATGCGACAGCAGTGGAATATAACACAGCCATTGGTTATGATGCATTACAAAATGTTGATGGCCCAAGTAATACTGCTATTGGTTTTAGAGCTTTAGCAGGATCACTAAACCCGTTAGTTGGTACTGCAAGAAATAATACAGCTATAGGTGAAGGCGCTGGACGACGTATTCAAGATGGAAGAAATAATATTTATTTAGGTAAGGATACAGATGAATTTAACACAAATGGAAGTAGAAATACAATCATAGGGACTGATGCTGGTGCAGCAATTGGATCTTCTCGAGTTATAGATGGAAGAATTTTAATAGGATATGAAGCAGGTTTTGGTTCTGGTGGAACTGATAATACATTATATATTGAAAACTCAAGAAGTAATACACCATTAATTTATGGTGAATTTGATAATGATATTGTTCGTATTGGTGGACAATTACAAGTAGTTTTTAATGATGATACAACATCTGGTGCTATTTATAGCTTTCCAACTACCGATGGAACTACTGGTCAAGTACTTACAACAGATGGAGCTGGAACTATTAATTGGTCAAATGCAACTGGCGGATCTACCGATGCAGATTGGTTTGAAGCAGGAACAACTACCGCACCAGATGCAATAACTGATAATATTTTTACCAATGGAAATGTAGGTATTGGAGATAATACTCCTGATGCCAATTTAGATATTGAAGGGACAGGTGATATTACTATGATTTTAAATGCTGATACAGATAATTCAGGAGAAAGTGATAATCCGCTTTTTAGACTAATACAAGATGGTGGTGGCACCACTGGTAACATTGGTTTAATAGGAAATAGTGGTACTCAATTTACAGGATCTAGTTCTAACGATTTATTTTTATCTACTACTAGTAGTGCTTCTAACATACAAATTGCTCCTAATAACAACCTTGTTGGAACTTTTAGAGCCAATGGGCAATTTCAACTTAATGATTACACTACAGCAACATCTCACACAGGAACTGCTACGTTTTACTTGCGGTTGATGCAACTAACAACCACTTTCTGCTGGAGGAACTGATTGGTCTGTAGATGGAAATACAGGAACAACAAGTGGCACAAATTTTATTGGTACCACTGATAGCCAAGCAATGGATGTTAGAACAAATAATGTCTTAAGAGCAAGATTTACGACTAATGGCCAATTAGAATTATTAAACACTGGTCAATCTGTTTTTATTGGCGAAGGCGCTGGGACTGCTCATGATAATTCAGCTACTAGAAGAAACGTTTTTGTTGGATTTGAAGCTGGTAATGATGTCACTACTGGAGTTAATAATACTGCTTTAGGTTGGGGTTCATTGGATAAAAGTGTTGGAGGTCTTAGAAATACAGTAATTGGAACATCTGCTTTAGACAGAGATACAGACCCAGAAGATAATGTTGCTATTGGTGGTGGCGCTTTA
>DAISIZ010000079.1:6157-10358 GCA_036821745.1 Aurantibacter sp.
CGCTTTATCTAACTCTACCGATTCTCAAAGAAACGTTGCTATTGGAGATACTGCAGGAGCAAATACTGATGGACCTGATAATGTTTACATTGGACATCAAGCAGATTACTTAAATGCTAATGCTGGCGCAACACGTAATGTAATTATTGGATCAAGAGCGGGACATACATTTTCTGGAGGAGGAGTTGCTTTTAGTGGACGTATTGCTATAGGTTACCAAGCAGGTAACGACCCTAACATATTAACTAACAACACATTAGTTATTAAAAACTCTGATAGCAAAACACCATTAATTGGAGGAGATTTTGATACGGATAGAATTGGTATCAATGTAGATATGACAGGTGGAGGAGCAAACCTAACCCATACGTTAACCGTTGGTGGTGATGTAAAAGCAACCAACTTTTTAGCAACCACTTCAGGTACTAACTATGCTGATTATGTTTTTGAAGATTATTTTGGAAAAGATGCCACAATTAATTCAGCCTATAAATTCACAACATTAAAAGAAGCTATTTCTTTTGTAAAGAAAAACGGTCACTTACCAAATGTAAAATCTTACAAAGAAATTAAAGCTAATAACTTTGAATATGATTTAGGTGAAACATCATTAAAAAATCTTGAAAAAATTGAAGAAAACTTCCTTTACATTAAAGAATTAAATGAAGCATTAGAAAATGCAAATGAAGAGAATGCGCTATTAAAGAAACAATTAAATTCGATGCTTAAGCGTATTGAAGCTTTAGAAAATAAATAAACAATATTAAGATGACCATACTATTTTACATTTTTTATGTCGTAATAGCTATTCTTATTTTTATTGCTTTAAAGCTTATTTATGATAGTTATAAAATAGACGTTAAACGAAAGAATAATAAAGATTAATCTTAGATTTAAACTAAAAAACTCAGCATATGCTGAGTTTTTTTTGTTATTAGATTAATTTAATGTGTTAGTTTTAAATCCACTAACACCTTTTTGAATCCAAGCATGATACTCATTAGCATCTGGCATATAACCTACAGGATTATTTAAATCTTTACCTTCTAAGTCTTGAATAACATATAGAGGTTGTGCATTTGTGTTATAACGTTTCTGCTGGTATTCTAACCATTTTTGCCCGTAAGTTTTAATAGTATTACCCGTTAATTCTGATTCGTACTGCTCTTCTTTTGGTAACTTTTTACGATCATCAACATATAATGAAATAATAACTACATCATTATTTAATGAGTTAAATACTTTATTATCTACCCATACTTGCTCTTCCATTTTACGACAGTTTACACACGTAATTCCAGTAAAATCTAACATTACTGGCTTCCCTACTTTTTTAGCATACGCCATTCCTTGTTCGTAATCATGAAATGCAATTAAATCGTTTGGTCCATAATGTGCATGTTCTGGTAAACTTTGTGTTTGTCCAGTTTTAGATAATGGAATTCCTTGTTGTTTTTTCATAAAACCAACACCATAAGGCGATTCTGCATTAGTACTCATTGGTGGCGGAAAACCACTAATTAACTTTAATGGTGCACCCCAAAGTCCAGGAATCATATAAAATGTAAATGCTATAGCTATAATCGCTAAACTTAAACGTCCTACAGAAATATGATTTAATGATGAATCATGTGGCAATTTAATTTTACCTAATAAGTATAAACCTAATGTTCCAAAAATAGCCACCCAAATAGCGATAAATACTTCGCGCTCTAAGAAATGCCATTCTAAAACTAAATCTATCATAGATAAGAATTTGAATGCAAAGGCTAACTCTAAAAACCCTAAGACAACTTTAACTGTATTTAACCAACCACCAGATTTTGGTAATCCATTTAACCAACCTGGGAAAATTGCAAACAATACAAATGGTATAGCTATAGCTGTAGAGAATCCTAACATACTAATTATAGGTGCAATTCCTCCTTTTGTTGCTGCATCTAATAAAGCCGTTCCAGCAATTGGAAATGTACAAGAGAATGAAACAACCGCTAAAGCTAATGCCATAAAAAAGATACCAATAATTCCTCCTCTGTTAGATTGACTATCTACTTTATTCATGAAACTATTTGGCAACATAATTTCAAAAGCACCCATAAATGAAAATGCAAATGCTACTAAGACAATAAACATTATAGCGTTAAAAACAACACCTGTACTAAACTCGTACATAGCATTACTTCCAAACACCGCTGACACAATAGTACCTAAACCTGTATATATTACGATAATGAAAAAACCATATAAGAATGCATTTTTAATTCCGGTTGCTCTGTTTTTACTTTGTTTCGTGAAGAAACTTACCGTCATAGGAATCATTGGGAATACACATGGCGTTAATAACACACCAAAACCTAATATAAAAGCGATAAAAAAGGTTGCCCATAAACCTTTATCCTTAGAATTTCCGTTATCAGTTCCTCTCACTACTTCAGACTCGTCGTCTTCTTTAGTTTCTTTTCGTTCAGATTCTGAAACTTTTACGGCTTTAGATAAATCGAAATCTAATACTGGAAACTGATAAATACAACTTTTATCATCACAAGCTTGAAAGCCAATTTCAACGTTGATATTTTTAAGGTCTTTGTTTAATACTTCAATCTTTTGAGTGAATGTTGCTGTGTTTTCAAAATAACTCAAGTTTAATTCAAAAACTTTATCAAATGCAGTTATAGCTTTACTTTCCTTAGTTTTTCCAATTAACTTAAAATCTTTAGTTTTTGCTATAGAATCAAAGATAAATTCTGTTGGCTGATTTCCTCCTTCAATATACTTTTGAGAATATAAATGCCAATGATCTTCAATTTCAGCTTCAAAAACTAAATTGTATGTTGTTTCTGATAATTGCTCTACTTTAGGTGTCCATTTTACAGGCTCCAAAACTTGGGCTTGTGTAAATTGTGCCATAAAAAGGGCAACAAATGCAATTAGTAATTGTTTCATGTTAAGCAAATTTTTATAATGTTTTGGGTATTTGGAGTTACTTTAAACCGATTGTCTAATCGGTGATTTATAACCCAAACAATTTCTTTTTCGTTACGCAATAATAAGACTTTTTCTCTGTCTAACAATGATAGTTTTTCGTCCTTTAGGTATTTATTTAGTTTCTTTTTCCCTACCATTCCAGTGGGATAAATCAAATCATCAGGCTGTTTTAAGCTTATTTCTAAAGGCAATTTTAACAAGTCTTTATCTACATAAACTTCTGTTTTTGTATTCTCTATAACTTTATTAACTGCTTTAAATTGTAATTGTCCAAATGGTAACTTAATAGTTTCAGAAAAACTATTCACCTCTATTGGCATAAAAATAAAAGTTTTATTCAGTTCTGTTAAAACGAATGTGTTTTTATCCTTAGTTAGTAAATGTGACTTAGAACTTACAAATTTCCCAGTTTCAGCTTGTAATAAGTTTACAATATCATTGAACGCAGTAAATCCATAAGGTTTAAAAACTTCGGTTAAGTATGCTTTTGCATTGTTCACTTTAAAAAACTCTGATGTGTGGTAAGTTACAACACCATTTGAATCATTTTTTATGGCACGTTTTAAAACGGCACGAACACTTTCAGTAACAATATCTTGCGTTTCTTTTAAATGTGATATCGTTGAATTTGTATTTTCTAAGATATTAGGATTAATCTCTTTTAACAACGGAATAACATCGTGACGTAGTTTATTACGTAAATATTTAGTGGATGCATTACTGCTATCTTCACGCCAAGTGATTTGATTTTCTTTAGCGAAAGCTTCTAAATCCGTTCGTTTAAAAGGTAATAATGGTCTTAAAATGGGTTCATTAATTTCTGGAATGCCTGTTAAACCACTTATTCCAGTACCACGACTTAAATTAATAAGAATGGTTTCTAAATTATCATCGGCGTGATGTGCTGTTAATACATAATCAAATTGATGTGCTTCAACTAATTCTTTAAACCAAGTATATCGTAATTCTCGTGCCGATAATTGAATGGATAGCTTTTGTTGTCTCGAAAAGGCTTCAGTTGAAAACGTTTTTTTAAAAAGCTTACAACCTAATTCTTGTGCTAATTGTGTTACAAAAGCTTCATCGCCATCGCTTTCAATTCCGCGGAGCGAAAAATTACAATGCGCAAAACTTATGTTTAAGTCTAATTTATTGCATAAATATGCCAAAACCACACTGTCTAATCCGCCAGAAATGGCAATAAGTAGTTTTTGTT
>DAISIZ010000080.1:0-10031 GCA_036821745.1 Aurantibacter sp.
GACGATATTACAAAATTCGTTCCCGTAGCCTTAGCAAAAGATTCCGATTTATATGTGACACAGTTTGATAACTCGGTGGTAGAAGATGCCGGATTATTAAAAATGGACTTTTTAGGGTTAAAAACATTAACCTTAATTAAAGATACTGTAAAACTTGTAAAGGCAAAACACGATGTTGTTTTAGATCCTGAGAATTTTCCTTTGGATGATGTAAAAACGTATGAGTTATTCCAACGCGGTGAAACGGTTGGGGTTTTTCAATATGAATCGCCAGGAATGCAAAAGCACATGAAGAATCTTAAACCAACGGTTTTTGATGATTTAATTGCAATGAATGCCTTGTATCGTCCTGGTCCAATGGAATATATTCCAAGTTTTATTGCGCGTAAACATGGTGATGAAGAAATTGAGTACGATTTACCAGCCATGGAAGAGTACTTAAAGGAAACCTACGGAATTACAGTTTACCAAGAGCAAGTAATGCTACTATCGCAAAAGTTGGCAGACTTTACCAAAGGTGAAGCCGATGTACTTCGTAAAGCGATGGGTAAAAAGCAAATTGCGGTTCTGGATAAAATGAAACCAAAATTTATTGAGCAAGCCAGTGCAAAAGGTCATGATGCGAAGAAATTAGAGAAAATTTGGAAGGATTGGGAAGCATTTGCCAGTTATGCCTTTAATAAATCTCACTCAACGTGTTATGCTTGGATTGCTTATCAAACTGCTTATTTAAAAGCACACTATCCTGCCGAATATATGGCAGCCGTTCTGTCTAATAATATGAACGATATTAAACAGGTGACCTTTTTTATGGAGGAATGTAAGCGTATGAAGCTTCCAGTTTTAGGCCCAGATGTTAATGAATCGTTTTATAAATTCTCGGTAAACCAAGATAATGCCGTTCGTTTTGGAATGGGTGCCATAAAAGGTGTTGGTCACGGTGCGGTAATGACTATAGTTAATAACCGAAAAGAAGATGGCGATTATGCTTCAATTTTTGATTTGGCCAAACGTATTGATTTACGTGCTGCCAATAAAAAAGCTTTTGAAGGTTTGGCTTTAGCTGGAGGATTTGATTGTTTTGAAAACCATAGAGCGCAATATTTCTTTAAAGATGGTAGTAGTGATTTAACCTTTTTAGAAAAAGCGGTTAAATATGGTGCGAAACATCAAGAAAATGAAAATTCATCGCAAGTAAGTTTATTTGGTGCGGCGAGTGATGTTCAAATTGAAGAGCCAATAGTGCCGCCTTGTGAAACTTGGGGTAATATGGAAAAGCTTGCACGAGAAAAAGAAGTGGTAGGTATTTATATTTCTGGTCATCCGTTAGACGATTTTAAAATTGAAATGAAACGTTTTTGTAACGGAACCATTTCTATGTTTAGAGATTTAGAATCTAACTTAAATAAAGAGGTCTCTTTTGGTGGTGTGGTTACCGATGTGCAACATCGTGTAAGTAAAGCCGGAAAAGGTTGGGCAATGTTTACTATTGAGGATTATGAGGAGAGTTTCGAGTTTAGAGTCTTTGGTGAAGATTATCTAAAACACCGTAATCACTTAGTGGTAAATACCTTTGTTTACGTAAAATCTTACATTCGTGAAGGTTGGGTAAATAGAGATACTGGTAAAGCTGGTGAGCCAAGAATACAGTTTAATAGTTTTCAATTATTACACGACGTATTAAAGAATTATACGCGTAAAATTTCCTTATTATTAGATTTAAAGAAATTAAGTAATCAAAATGTGAATCACTTAAAAGAATTAATTGCGATGCATTCTGGTGATAAGGTTTTAAACTTTATGGTGTTTGATGGTGAAGACCGTTTAGAAATGTTAAGTCGAAAACAAAAGGTTGAAATTTCGCAAGAGTTATTACAGGAATTAGATGAGCAAAACATACACTATAAGTTAAATTAAGCTTTGGCAAGTACACGTGCAAAGGATAGAAGCTTTGTTTGAGCTCTCCCAACTTTTTCTGTTGGGAAGCGAGAGCGGATAGCCAGACCTGAAAGGTTGCGCCCAAATTATAAGAACTGACAATTTAGCAATAAAGAAATTGAATAGTGCTCTTGTAAGCTTTGGCATTTTTTTTGACTAATATTGCATAACAAAGAAGTTACAAACAAATAAAAACATAAAATTATGGCATTAGAAATTACAGATGCAAACTTTGAAGAGGTAGTATTAAACAGCAATAAGCCAGTGATGGTTGACTTTTGGGCAGCTTGGTGTGGACCTTGTCGTATGGTAGGACCAATTATTGACGAAATTAGCAACGATTACGAAGGTAAAGCTGTTGTTGGTAAATTAGACGTAGATGCTAACCAGGAATTCGCCGCTAAATATGGTGTAAGAAACATTCCAACGGTATTAGTATTTCAAAACGGTGAAGTGGTAGGTCGCCAAGTTGGTGTAGCTCCAAAAAACACATATGCTGAAGCTATTGACGGATTATTATAGTCCATCAAAACACATATTAATTATAAAAAGGTTTGTCTATATGGCAAACCTTTTTTAGTTTAGAAATATATTTTGGGCGTTACCCTAAAGGGTCAGGCTCTAGCAACTCGCTTCTCAACAGAAAAAGTTGGGAGAGCTCAAACAAATTGCTCCATCCTTAACGCAAATGCATTATGATTTTAAGAGACCAAGTCAATAAAGTAGGCGGATTTAAAAACTTACCGTTCTTAGCCAAGCAAGTGGTCGAGGGTTTTATCTCTGGGATGCATAAAAGTCCGTTTCATGGGTTTTCGGCAGAGTTTGCAGAGCATAAAATTTATAATCCTGGAGAAAGTACCAAACATATAGACTGGAAGCTCTTTGCAAAAACCGATAAGCTATACACTAAAAAGTATGACGATGAAACTAATTTACGTTGTCATATTATAATAGACAATAGTAGTTCTATGCATTATCCAGTTCAAAAGGAACAATCTATAGATCATTTAAATAAAATAGGATTTTCAGTTTTGGCAAGTGCAACTATAATGCACATGTTAAAAAAGCAACGTGATGCAGTTGGTTTAAGTGTGTATAGTGATAACTACGATTTTTATTCGCAAGAAAAAGGAAGCGAGCGTCATTATAGTATGTTAATGGGGCAGTTAGAGAAAGTTGTAAATAATCCTTCTCAAACTGTACATACGGATACACATAAACATTTACACTTAATTGCCGAGAAATTGCATAGACGTTCTTTGGTTATTGTGTTTACCGATTTGTTTCAATCTACAAAAAGTCAAGACGAGTTGTTTGAGTCATTACGTCATTTAAAACATAACAAACATGAAGTAGTGGTTTTTCATGTAGTAGATAAAGCGCAAGAGTTAGAATTTAATTTTTCTAACACGCCAAAACGATTTAAAGACATAGAAACAGGCGAGGAAATAGATTTATATGCTGATCAAATTAAAGACGCGTATAAAAAAGCTTTGAATGCTTATGTAACTGAATTTAAATTGAAATGTGGTCAGAATCGCATAAAGTACTCATTAGTAGACTGTAAGTCTAATTTTGATAAAATTTTGTCGACGTATTTGATAGAAAGACAAAAAATAAATTAAAAAAAAGTGTAAATTGTTTTGTGTAATCGAAAAAGGGCTCTATATTTGCACTCGCAATAACGCAACGGTCTGGTAGTTCAGCTGGTTAGAATGTCGCCCTGTCACGGCGAAGGTCGCGGGTTCGAATCCCGTCCAGACCGCAAGATTGCTTAAAGCCTTAAAGAAATTTAAGGCTTTTTTTAGCAATAAACTTAGTTGTGTTGTTTGGTAATCCAAAAGATTGCCAGCAAGGTTTAAGTAGTTAAACCAATGAGAAGCTTTCCTTTTTTCTTTTAGAAAATTGGGATGCTTTTTTTATTTAAACCCTTTTCTACTTCATACGTTAGTATAGCAATTTATTTGCTAACTTTAGGTTCAAAACCAAATCAATGTTAAAAATAGGTCATCGTGGTGCAAAAGGGTATTGTGCCGAAAATACTTTGGAGTCTATACAGAAAGCTTTTAGCCTTGGTGTTAATGGTATTGAGATAGATGTGCACAAATGTCTAACTGGAGAAATTGTTGTATTTCACGATTTTATGGTAGATAGGTTAACTAATGCTACCGGTGAAATAGCCAATTTAGCATGGAGTGATGTTCAAGAACTTAGAGTGGACGGAAAACATAGAATTCCTTTACTGCAAGAGGTTTTAGGATTAGTGCCGCCAAATAAGATGATTAATGTAGAGTTGAAAGGTCGTGATACTGCTAAAGGTACGGTTTTAATCCTCCAAGATTTTATGGATACAAAGCAATTACGACTAGAACAAGTATTTGTTTCTAGTTTTCAAAAAACGGAACTTCAAATGGTTTCTGAATTAAATCCCGATATACAAATTGGTGTTTTAACACAGGCAAGTGTTACAGAAGCCTTATCTTTCGCCCAAGAAATAAAGGCTTATGCCATACATCCTAATTATACCTTGTTAAGTCCTGCTATTGTTTTAAAAGCACATCAGTTTGGCTTTAAAGTTTTTGCTTGGACTGTTAATGATAAAAAAGACATTAATAGAATTAGAGATTATAAGGTAGATGGTATTATAAGTGATTTTCCTGATAGATTATGACGCATTACAATGTAATTATTATTGGTGGTGGAGCAGCTGGTTTTTTTACGGCTATAAATACTGCCGAAAACTTTCCTGACTTATCTGTAGCTATTTTAGAACGTACTAGTAATGTACTTTCTAAAGTGAAAATATCTGGTGGCGGACGTTGTAATGTTACGCATGCTGAATTTATTCCAAAAGATTTAACGACTAATTATCCAAGAGGCGAACGCGAGCTTTTGGGGCCTTTTCACACGTTTATGACTGGTGATACTATGGAGTGGTTTGATAAGCGTGGTGTGGAGCTTAAAATTGAAGAAGATGGTAGAATGTTTCCGGTTAGTAATTCATCTCAAACTATTATAGATTGTTTTACTAATGAAACTGACCGCTTAGGTGTTGAGGTGTTGACAAATCAAGTCGTTGTCGATTTTAATCCGCAAGATGAACAGTGGTTAGTGAAAACTAAAACAGCGGAGTTTATATGCGATAAATTGGTAGTTGCTACTGGAAGTAGTGCTAAAACGTGGTCTAAACTTAAAGACTTAGATTTGGCTGTGGTTAATCCGGTGCCATCGTTATTTACGTTTAATTGTAAAGACCAACGATTACAAGATATTCCTGGTGTTGTAGTCAAAAATGTTAGCGTTAAAGTTAAAGGCGAATCGTTAGAATCTAGCGGTCCAATATTAGTAACGCATTGGGGTTTAAGTGCGCCTTCCATACTAAAATTATCGGCATTTGGAGCTATTGCCTTAGCGGAAAGAGATTATAAGTTTGATATTGTAGTTAATTTTATACAACAGTCTTTAGAAGAAACTCTGCAAGATTTAAAAGGATTAAAGCAAGAGCTTAATAAGAAGACCGTTTTAAAATTTGCACAATTTGATGTGCCTAAACGCTTGTGGTATAAACTAGTTGAAGCAAGTGATATAAATGATCAAACGCGTTGGGCAGATTTAAACAAACAACAATTAGAAGCTTTAGCAAAGCAATTAACCGAAGCGGTATTTTCTATAAACGGTAAGAGTACCTTTAAAGATGAATTTGTAACGGCTGGCGGATTAGACCTAAAAGAATTGAATTTTAAAACCTATCAAAGTAAAAAATACAAGCATTTGTTTTTTGCAGGTGAAGTTATAAATGTGGATGCTGTAACTGGCGGATTTAATTTCCAAAACGCTTGGACTAGTGGTTATATAGTTGCACAACATATTGGACTATAAACCTAATCGTTTATAAGTCTAATAGTATCCCAAGACATTTCAATAGCATCATCAATTTGTTGCTCATCCATAATTAATTCTTGTCTTAGTCGTATTCTAGAAATGGTAATTAAATTCCAAAAACAGATTTGCATAAGCAGTTTTAACTCAATGTTTTTTAGTTCACCTATTCTAATACCTTCTTCCATAAAATCACGAAGACCTTTGTAGTGAATCATATTTTTATCGACTTCTTCCGAATCTATAATTGGAGGAATGGCTACAATATCCATAAAATTAAAAGCTGTAGGATTTGCTATGAAATAATTATAAAAATTAAGCCAAATCTGTCTATATTGCATCTTGTAAGACGCGCTTGTGTCTCTGTTTAAAACCAGCATTTTAGCTAAGTCTTGAACAACCATAGCGTAAAGTTCTTTAACAATATCCTCTTTAGTTTCATAATAGTGATAAATAGTACCTACAGCTACATTGGCTTCTTTTGCAATTTTAGATATTGGAGTGGCATTTAATCCATTCTTTGCAGATAACTCAAGCATTGTTAGTAAGATACGTTGTTTTTTATCCATTATGAGAATTGTGTTAGATGTTGTTTTTTATGCTAAATTATAAATAATTACAGAATAATCATTTGTTTTTGAATTTAAAAATAGTTTTAAAACGTGTTTATTTGTATTTAATCGAAAAAAATATCTAAATGAATTGTTTTGATTCTGTTTATTCAATAAAAAATGTGTTAGAAGGTGAGATCACCTATTCATCACCAAGTAACATAGCTTTGGTAAAGTATTGGGGGAAAAAGAAAGATCAAATCCCTGAGAATTCATCAATAAGTTTTACTCTAAATCATTGTAAGACTATTACAACGCTAAAATATGAGGCATTAAAAGTGCCAAAAAATGGATTTTCATTCGATGTGTATTTAGATGGCGAGTTAAAACCTGATTTTAAATCTAAAATAACTACTTTTTTTGAGCGTATTGAAGCTTACTTACCATTCTTGAAATCGTATCATTTTACGATTAAAACTGAAAATACATTTCCGCATAGTTCTGGAATTGCATCTTCGGCATCAGGGATGAGTGCTTTGGCGGCTTGTTTAATGGGAATAGAAAAGCAATACAATCCAGATATTTCTGAAACTGACTTTCTTAATAAATCCTCTTTTTTAGCGCGTTTAGGTTCTGGAAGCGCTTGTAGAAGTTTAGAAGGTGACCTAGTCGTTTGGGGAGAACATAGTAATATTCCTAATTCTAGTCAGTTATTTGGTGTAAAATATCCTTTTAAAATTCACGATACCTTTAAAAATTACCAAGACACTATTTTGTTAGTAGATAAAGGTGAAAAACAAGTGAGTAGTACGGTTGGCCATAACTTAATGCACGGACATCCATTTGCAGAGCAACGTTTTTATCAAGCTGAAGAGAATCTAACAAAGCTATCAGAAATTTTACAAAACGGAAATTTAAATGATTTTATAGCATTAGTAGAAAGTGAGGCGTTAACGCTTCACGCTATGATGATGACTAGTATGCCATATTTCATACTAATGAAACCAAATACATTAGAAATTATTAATAAAATTTGGGCTTTTAGAGCAGAAACTAAAGCTAATATTTGTTTCACTTTAGATGCTGGAGCTAATGTACATATACTTTATCCTGAGGCAGAAAAGACTGAAATTTTAGATTTTATTAAGAATGAGTTAGTTGCGTATTGCCAGAATGGTCATTATATTTGTGATAATGTTGGTAAAGGTTTAGAAAAACTATAAATTAACATTGTAAACAGGCTGTTATGAAAGGACCATTATTTTATTCTAAAATATTATTGTTTGGAGAGTATGGAATTATAAAAGATTCTAAAGGGCTTTCTATTCCTTATAATTTCTATAATGGAGCTTTAAAAAGTGGTGATAATACATCGCCAGAAGCAACTAGTTCAAATGAAAGTTTACAAAAATATGTGTCATATTTGGCGCAAATAAATCCAGCTATTGTTACATTTAATATTCAGCAATTAGCTACCGATGTTAATAATGGGATGTATTTTGATTCTTCAATACCTCAAGGATATGGTGTTGGAAGTTCTGGTGCATTAGTAGCAGCGATTTATGACCAATATGCACAAGATAAAATTACAGTTTTAGAGAATTTAACGCGAGAAAAGTTGTTAAAGTTAAAGAATGTTTTTTCTGAAATGGAATCTTTTTTCCACGGAAAATCTTCAGGTCTAGATCCTTTAAATAGTTATTTAAGTATTCCTATTTTAATCAATTCTAAAGATAATATTGAAGCAACAGGTATTCCTTCGCAAAGTGAAAACGGAAAAGGAGCTGTGTTTTTAATTGATAGTGGTATTATTGGAGAAACTGCTCCAATGGTAAGTATTTTTATGGAAAAGATGAAACAATCAGGTTTCCGTACGATGCTTAAAGATCAGTTTATTAAGCATACCGATGCTTGTGTAGACGATTTTCTTAAAGGTGATATGAAATCTTTATTTAAAAACACCAAACAATTGTCACAAGTAGCTTTAAGTCATTTTAAACCAATGATTCCTTCACAATTTCATGAGCTTTGGCAAAAAGGAATTGAGACTAACGAATACTATTTGAAACTTTGCGGTTCTGGCGGTGGCGGTTATATTTTAGGATTTACTGAAGATCTTGATAAAGCGAAGTCGGCTTTAAAAAATTACGAATTAGAAGTGGTTTACAACTTTTAATTAGCGTTTAGAACTATGCTAAACCGAAAACAAAAACATGTGCTTTTAAAATTCTTTAGCATGTTTTCGGTAGTACGTGGCTATAATATTTTGGTTATTGTACTAGCACAATATTTAGCATCTATTTTTATTTTTGGAAAACATTTAAGTTTAGGTCAAGTTGTTTTTGATCCTGCATTACTTATGTTGGTTGTAGCATCGGCAGTAAGTATTGCTGGCGGCTATATTATAAATAATTTTTACGATAGTGAAAAAGATTTAATTAACCGACCAAACAAAAGTATGCTAGACAAATTAGTAAGTCAAAATACCAAACTGTCATTCTATTTTGTACTTAATTTTTCAGCAGCTATAATGGCAAGTTATGTGTCGTTTACAGCAGTATTGTTTTTTGCAGTTTATATCTTCTTATTGTGGTTTTATTCCCACAAATTAAAGCGTTACGCAGTATTAGGAAATTTAATTTCTGCGATATTAACCATTACGCCATTTTTTGCGTTATTAATTTATTACAAGCATTTTAATGCCACTATTTTATGGCATGCATTTTATTTATTTCTTCTAATTCTAATAAAAGAAATTGTAAAAGATTTAGAAAATATTAAAGGCGATATCACACTAGATTATAAGACTATTCCTATTCAATATGGTGTAAAGAAAACCAAGCTGTTAATTGCATTTTTAATTGGTTTGACTATTATTCCTGTTAGCTTTTTAGTTAATTGTCATATTGTAGGTCAAATGGAAATCTATTTTTTAGGAAGCATAGCTGTACTTTTATTTTGCTTATTTCTACTTTGGAAAGCTACCACGAAAAAGCAGTATGTTTGGCTACACAATATTATTAAAATTGTTATGATACTTGGTGTGTTAAGTATTTTATTAATTGATGTCGATTTAGTTATAAATCGTATCTTTTAACAATGAAAATAGACGAATTAAAAATTGCAATGGCACAAATTTCTCCTGTGCTATTAAATAAAATTGCCACTTTAAAAAAAGTTGAGAATTCTATTCTTGAAGCCGCTTCTAATCAATGTGATTTAATTGTATTTGGTGAGTCTTTGGTTCCCGGATATCCATTTTGGGTCGCCTTAACAAATGGTGCCGATTGGAATACAAAAATAAGTAAAAGAGTTGCATGCTGCTTACGTTACTAATGCTATTCAAATTGAAGCTGGCGAATTAGATCCTATTTGTAGTTTGGCTAAAGATCATAAAATTGCTATTTATTTAGGAATTATGGAGCGCGCAGAAGATAGAGGCGGACACAGTATTTATGCGTCTTTAGTTTATATTAATGAATTAGGTGAAATTAAATCGGTACACCGTAAACTTCAACCGACTTATGATGAACGTTTAACTTGGGCTCCTGGGGATGGAAATGGGTTAAAAGTTCATAATTTAAAACGTTTTACTTTAGGTGGTTTAAATTGTTGGGAAAATTGGATGCCTTTACCAAGAACAGCTTTGTATGGTTTAGGAGA
>DAISIZ010000081.1:0-9951 GCA_036821745.1 Aurantibacter sp.
TCCTGCTCTATCATCTAAAAGAATATTATAATATGGTTTACGAGTTTTCATTAATTAAATCATAAGGAATATCTCGCTTTTTTAAATCTAAAATTATTCTCTCTAAAGCTTCACCTTCATTTCCAGTAAATAATATTAATGTAAAACCTAACGCCTTACATTCACGAATTAACTCAATAATTTTACTGTAATCGATTTGTTTATTGTGATAATCAAAAACTGTGTTATCATAATCATAAGCAATAAATAAACTTTTATGATGAATATAATCTGCTCTTAATCTGTTGTAGTAATCTAACTCTAAAACATTCATAATGTCTATTAAAGTAAGTTATTAATTCGCTCTCTAATCGTACTTAAATCAACGCTATTATAAAATTTTCCGTTTTCATAAATCACTTTTAATTCACCTTCATTTTCTTGTTCTTCAGTGACTTGATCTATTAACGTATAGACATTGTCATTCAATTCTATTTTAACCAATCCTTTAGCTGATTTTTTTGTACCATCATCAGTAATTGGATCTTTAAAAATATCTCTTCTTTGTCCATTAACCACAACCGAAGTCGCTTTCATAGCAAAGCCAAACGTATCTCTTGTGTTAAACTGATACGTAAAAGAACCAATACCTAAAACAACATTTGTAGATGCAAATCCTTTATCGTGTAATCGTTTACAAATAGCTTCTGCGCGTTCAGTTGTAATACTATCACCATAAATTGCCCCAATATGCGTGTCTAAAACCTTAAAACCTTGTTGGTTAATTGTACCTCCAAATAAATCCCAAAGCAACTCGACGACACCTTTATCTTTTGGCTCATTTCCGCCTAAATTTCTATCTTCTCCACAAATAATATTTACTGGGTCACCACTATCAGGACGAATAACTAATTTTCCATCTCTACCTAAAATCTCATTTTTTAAACTTGGTAAATACTCCGTTAATACTTTCCATAAATCCCAAGTATCACAAACAACCGATAATATTCCTGTTGGATAAGTTTTAATCAATTGCTTAAAAGTACCAATTTCTTCATCTTTAGTTCCAGCACACATTACCGAGTGTTCTGTTGCATTTACAGAACCTACGACAAAACCTTTTGCCTTATAATAATTACGTAAACCGCTAATTATTGGTAAAGTATCAGAACCTAAAAACACACTTGCGTGTCCCATTCCAGATGACAATGCACTTTGCAAACCTCCCATTCCTCGCATTGAGAAATCGTGACCTTGAAAATCTATAAATCCTAAATTATCTTTATCTGTTTTTAAAACCCAATCTTTAAAAATTCTTTTATAACGTAAGGCTATCGAAGCCGACGTCATTGGTTGCCATAGCATTGTAGATAATATGGTTTCTAAAAAATTGGTAATCCAATAAAATGCTTTATCCGTATTAACAATAGTTAACATTGGCACGCGTATTGGCACTTCAACACCTTCTGGCAAAGATTTCATTTTAATAGGTAAATATTGTAAATCGTGTAAATCTTCAAAATGAGTTACATCGTAATCTGTACCTAAATATAAAGTCAACTCTTCTTTTAGTTCATTACAAACTTTTGCTTTTGGTTTAGAAAAGAAGTTATCTTGAAAATAATCGTGCAACCAAGTAATAACATATTGCTGACCAAATGAAAGTACTTTTTCACAACCTTTAGGCGCATATTTATGACTTCTTGGTGTCCAATTAGAATAAACCTCCTCGGTCCCTTTTGGATATTGTTGGTGGTGTCCTGTTTTATAACCGTCAGTTAAAAATAATGCGTTCATAATTTAAGTTTTTGTGTATTTATGACACAAATATATAATTTAAGTAAATATCTAACAAGATTTATTTGTGTTGTTTTTACGCATATTAATTAAATATCAAAAATAATACCTTCATTCTTTAGCATAAAATACCTTTGTTTATTGAATTTAAACAAGTTAGCAGGTCTTCCAGAACCTTTAGAAACTTTCTCATCAAGCTCATCTAATATATTTAGGCTTAAAAATTTCTTTCTGAAATTTCGTCTATCAATAGCTCTTCCAATAAGGGTTGCATACAATTTTTCTAAATCTGAAAACGGAAATTTCTCTTCTAACAACTCAAAACCAAGAGGTTCATAAGTAATTTTATTTTTTAATCGATTTATAGCAACATCAAAAATGTCTTTATGGTCAAAAGATAGTTTTGGAAGCTTATCAATATTAAACCATTGGACTTCATCGGCATCCGTTGAAGCTAATAATTTAAAGGCACTTGGTTTTATAAGACCAAAATAAGCTACTGTAACTACTCTACTTCTTGGATCTCTATCTGGTTTTCCAAACGTATACAGTTGCTCTAAATAATTGATGGTTATTCCTGTTTCTTCGCTTAATTCCCTTTGAATAGCTTGTTCTAAAGATTCATTATCTAAAACAAAACCTCCAGGAATTGCCCATTCGCCTTTAAAAGGTTTATACTTTCTTTTAATTAGTAAAACTGAAATTGTACCAGATTCATAACCAAAAACAACTGCATCTACTGATAATTTTATTGATTGTTGCATTTATGCGCATTTAATACACTAATATATGTAAAGTATAACAAAAACGAATAATTATGTTATAAGATTAATCTAAAAAAACTACTTTCGCAAAATGTGGATGTATTTAGGCTTATTAGCCGCACTCTTTTTAGGTTTACATAACTTATGTAAAAAGCACGCAGTTCAAGGAACCGAAGTGTTTCCTGTATTATTAGGAACCGTATCAAGTGGTTTTATTTTTATAGCGACCTTTTATGTGTTAGCTCAATTTTATCCAGAATATGCTTTAGAACACGGCTATAATTTTCAAAAATTAAGTTGGAGTTTACACGGCTTTATTTTTATAAAATCGGCTATAATGGCGGGTTCTTGGGTTTTGGCTTATCAAGCTTTAAAACACTTACCTATTACTATTGTGACGCCTATTCGTTCAGCAGGACCGTTTTTTACGTTTATTGGCGCTATTGTTATTTATAAAGAAAGTCCAAACGCTTACCAATGGTTAGGGTTTTTCTTGATTATTTTTTCGGTGATTTTATATTCAAGAATTGGTAAAAAGGAAGGTTTAAACTTTAAGCGGAACAAATGGATTTTCGCCATAATTGGTGCGACATTTTTAGGTGCAAGTAGTGGTTTATATGATAAATTTTTAATTCAAGAATTAAGCTTGAATCCGCAAACTTTACAATTTTGGTTTTGTACGTATACTATTCTCATTTTACTTATTATACTAAGTATTACTTGGTTTCCATTCCCTGAAAAGCGTAAAGCTTTTAAATTTAGATGGACCATTGTTGCTGTTGGTGTTTTACTGCAAGCCGCTGACTATTTTTACTTTAAAGCTTTACAAGATCCTGATGCTTTAATTATGCTACTTTCAGCTATAAAACGTAGCCAAATTATAATTGCTGTCGTTATTGGAGGTTTAGTATTTAAAGAGAAAAATAAACGTCAAAAATTAGTTCCATTAATAGGAATTATGATTGGGGTTGGTTTAATTCTTTACTCGGCAAATTAAAACAGCTTCGCCTCTATTCTACTTAATAATAGTAAACAAAAAAGCATCAATATTAAATGATAATATTGATGCTTTTTTAAGTTAATAAAACTAATTTAATTAGGATTTAATACCAGATCGATAGTTTCTACTAAATCTCTGTAATGGTATTTTGTCATCGTATTTACAGCTCTATTTTTAGCCGTTTTAAGCTGTCTGGATAACGTGTTTAATTCAGCTCTTGTAATCGCACTTATATCAGAATTTAAGCGGTCTTCCATTACTGTTTTTAAACGATTAATATATGAACGTTGTAAATTACGACGGTACACATCTACATTTTTAGTTGAATTTACTTCGCTAAAAACACCTTGTCTTAAATCTTTCATTAAGTTTAAAGCACCATAATTATTAGCATCTAAAGCTTGATGATCTATTAAACGTAATAAGCGAGATTCACTTAGTAATGCATCAATATAACGCGATTGTAACTTCTGTAAACGAGACGTATAGCCTTTATAATTAATGTTTTGTAAAATAGATTTATCTAACAACCAGTTTGGAGTTTTAAAGGCGTTTTCTTGCAACCAATTTAAAGATGCAACTTGCTTTGCTTTACTAACCGCTTGATAGGCTACTTTATTTTGCTTAGGAGTAATTAATTGCTCCTCTACACCACCAATATGTTCTAAAACGTGTCTTACATAACGATTGTAACAACCTAATAATTCGCCATACAATTCGTTTAAATCATCATAATTATTGGTTTGATCACTGGTCCAAGCAGGTAAATTCTGAATCACTATTTTTAAGTTACTTAAGGCGTAAGTTGATGCTTTTATAGCGTCATCACCAATATCTTCAGTTTGTGAAACGGGATCAAAACGACTGCTCTGCTTTCCGAAGATATATTTCTTATCATTTGCTTTTTCTAGAATCCATTGACTTAACGTTGAGACTTCATCTTCTGGCTTAAAACTATTTTCTATTTGTCGGTAACCCCAATTAATAGCATAATGATCGTATGGTCCAATTTGACGAATAAATCGAATATTCTCATCGCCAGGTTGTGCAATGTAATTGTAACGCGCGTAATCCATTATTGTCGATGCAATTCCAAATTCTTGCGTAAACGCACCATTTCTATAACTTTCTACATCGTAAGCTTTACTGGCACCCATATTATGAGGTAAACCTAACGCGTGACCAACTTCGTGAGCAATCACCATTTTCATCATTTCGCCAATATCTTCTTTTGGTGTATTTAAAGATCTTGCATTGGGGTTCGCCGCACCAGTTTCTAATAAATAACGGTTTCTGTATGAACGTAAGTGATTGTGATACCAAATAATATCACTTTCTATAATCTCACCACTTCTTGGATCAGATACGCTTGGCCCCATTGCATTTCTGGTTTCACTTGCCACATAACGAATTACAGAATATCTAATATCTTCTGGACTAAAATCAGGATCTTCTTCTTTAGTTGGTGGATCTTTAGCGATAATTGCATTTTTAAAACCTGCTGTTTCAAAAGGTTTTTGCCATAATTCCACACCTTCTTTTATGTATTTGCGTAAAGACTCTGGCGTTGCAGGATCTAAATAATATACAATAGGTTTTATAGGTTCTACCAATTCTCCTCTGGCGTAAGCTTCAGGATCTTTAGGTTCTAAACGCCAACGTCTAATATAAGTTTTGGTATCGGCTTTTAGTTTTTCACTACTATAATCAACTTGACTAAATGTAAACCAGCCCACACGTTCGTCTGCCAAACGTGGTTGCATAGGGTTTTCTGGCAATAAAATCATAGATTGATTCATTTGCATACTTATAGTTTGCGACGATTGAGATGATGGTGGCTCGGAAGCACTATAAGTTAAATCTTGAATCACTTCAATATTCTTTGGAAAACTCTTTACCGAATTAACAAACGAACGTGATTTATCTAAACTTTTTACTTTGTAACGTTTACGTAAACCTGACGAAAGTCCTGAAATAGACTTTACATCGGTATTATAAAACTTAGTCACATCTACCACAAGTGCTGTAGAATCCTTACTATAAGCCGAAATATCAAATGCTTGTAATGTTGGTTCGTAATTATTAGATTTCACCGAAATATGAATTGGTAATTCCTCATTAGCTACTGCATTATAAGCACGTTCTTTTAATAAGATTTTCTTTTCAAATTGCTCCCAAACCACAACACGTTGCCCTGTTTTTGTACCAGCATTAATGTAACCGCCACCAAGATTTGAAGGCAACTTTGCAATACGACTCACTAAAAGCATTTCTTTTTCTAAGTAAGTATTAGGAATTTCAAAGTAGTACTTGTCCTCTATTTTATGGACTTTAAATAAACCATCATCGGTTATGGCACCTTCTGTAATAACGTCGTCGTAAGGCTTTATTTTATCCTTAGATTTATCGTCTTTCTTCTTCTTTTTTAAAGCTTCCTCTTGGGCTTGCTTTTTTCGCTTTCGCTTAGATTGTGCTTCACTGGTTTGTATTCCAAAGGCGAAACACAAACCTAAAAACAGTAATAGTGTTTTTTTCATAATCAGATTTTGTTGGGAAAAATTGGTACACAAATATAACGAAGTAAATAGACAATATTAAAGGCCGTAAATAGTTTGTTTTATATCATCCATTTTTACAACTATATTTGCAACTCTAAAAGCTTAAAAACAGTGCAACAGATAAAAGATTACTTAAGTCAAATTGCTGATATATCAGACACTGATTGGGAATTCTTTACGTCAAAATTGAAACGTCAAACAATTCCGAAGAAAAAAGTCTTTTTAAAACTGAATACGGTTGAAACACATATCTCATTTATAGAATCTGGCGTAGTCCGTTTGTTTATTCCTAAAGACAATCCCGAAAAGGAAATAACATTTGGTTTTAGTTTTAAAGATCAATTTGTAAGTGCTTACGATTCTTTTTTAACACAAAAACCATCTGCATACCAGTTGCAAGCTTTAACTGAAACCACTTTATTAAGCATTTCTTACACCGATTTGCAAGCGGTTTACAACCATACACAAATTGGAAATTTAATTGGTCGTTTAACTGCAGAACGTTTGTTTTTAATAAAATCAAGTCGCGAACAAAATCTTTTAAATTTAAGTGCTGAAGAACGTTACATAAAGCTTTTCAAGGAAAGACCAGACGTTTTAAAAATCATTCCTTTAAAATATATTAGTTCTTACATTGGCGTGACTGCACAAGCATTAAGTCGCATTAGAAAACGTATTTTATTGACTTAGGTTCATTGTTTCGCTTTTTAGTTGAAATTATATTTGTAAAAAAACTACAAATGATAATTATTCTGTTCGTATTGATATCGTGGTATGGAGGCTTATTTTTTCAATCCTTTTTTTTACATCGCTACGCGGCGCACCAAGTATTTACGATGTCTAAAACTATGGAACGTATCACCTATGTTTTGACTTGGATATTTCAAGGGCCAAGTTACCTAAGTGCTTATGGTTATGGTATTATGCATAGAATGCATCACGCTTATACGGATACCGAAAAAGACCCACATTCGCCATCTTTTGACGACAACTTATTCGCTATGATGTGGAAAACAAAAACGGTTTATCAAGACATTAATAAAGAACGCATTGAAGTAGATGCTCGATTCACTAAAAATGTCCCGCAATGGAAAGCTTTTGATTCTTTTGCAAGCTCTCGTTTTTCGCGTTTATTATGGGTAAGTTTATATATTTTATTCTTTGTTTTTTTTGCTGATACTTGGTGGCAATGGGCGTTGTTACCAGTAACCTTTTTAATGGCGCCAATTCACGGTGTAATTATTAATTGGTTTGGGCATATTTACGGTTATGTGAATTTTAAAGTAAAAGACACGAGTAAAAACCTTTTTAGGTTCGATTTTTTAATGATGGGTGAAGGCTATCACAACAATCATCATAAATTTGCAAGCAATGCCAATTTTGGTTACCACTGGTATGAAATTGATGTCACGTACTTAATTATGATACTTTTAAATAGGGTTCGAATCATTCAATTAAAATAATAGAATTAACACCTAAATACTAAAAAAGCCCATCATATTAAAATGATGGGCTTTAGTTTTAATAAAAATAAGTTGTTATATAACGCTAACGTTTATAGCATTTAATCCTTTTTTACCTTCTGTTAGTTCAAATTGAACGTTATCACCTTCGCGAATCTCGTCAATTAAACCTGAAATGTGAACAAAATGTTCTTTGTTAGTAGTGTCTTCAGTGATGAATCCGAATCCTTTGTCATCGTTGAAAAATTTTACTGTCCCTGTAATCATTGTAATGTAATTTATATTAATTACTGAGTATAAAACAATTAGCGTGCCACAAATTAAACAACTACTAAATTAACTTAACGCGAACCTTCTTCTTTTTTAATCGTGTGTTGTTTGTAGCTTCAACTAAAGCAGATACTTTATGTCTTGGCACCGATAAAAATGCGCAATCTTGCTTTAGCTCTATCACACCTAATTCGTGACGTTCTAAACCACCTGTTTTAAAAAACAGTCCAGCAATATCGCCTTTAGATATTTTAGCTTTTCGTCCACCTGAAATAAATAAGGTTGACCAATTCGTTTCAAGTTCATCAGCATTAATTTCTAAATCGTCAAAAAGTGGCGCTTCAATAAAATCGGGTGCTTTTTCCTTTTCCCATTGTAATACATAAGCAGTTCCTTTTGTATTCATACGTGCAGTACGCCCGTTTCTATGGGTAAATTCTTCTGCTTTTAAAGGTAACTGATAATGTATAATATAGTTAAGCTCAGGAATATCTAATCCTCTTGCTGCTAAATCTGTCGCAATAATAATTTGATGCGTTCCATTTCTAAATTTAATCAAGGCACGTTCACGTTCTACTTGCTCCATAGCGCCATAAAATGTACCGTGTGGAATATATTTATCATCTAAATATTTACTTACAAAACTGATGGTGTCCTTATAATTACAAAATATAATTCCTGGTTGGTTTCCTATGTGTTGTAATAACTCTACTAAGGTTTTAAGTTTGTTTTTTTCTGAAGATAATACTGTTTTTAAAGCTAACTTAGAAGTTTTAGCTTCTCCTAAATAATCAATGCAAATTTCATCTTTTAAACCTACAAACTTTGGAATTTCCATATCCTTAGTTGCCGAGGTTAAAATACGTTTCTTTAAATAGGGTAAACTCGAAATGATTTCTTTCATTTCAGTTTCAAAACCTACTTCTAAAGATTTATCAAACTCATCTAAAATTAAGGTTTTTAAATGATTGACAGTAAATGTACTTCGTCTTAAATGATCTGCAACGCGACCTGGCGTACCCACAACTATAGCTGGTGTATGCGCTAATTCAATTTTATCTTTTGAAAAATGTCGCCCACCATAAACCGCATTGGCTTTGTAACCAGTTCCCATTTGTCGAATTACTTGTTCTATCTGAATCGCTAACTCTCGTGAAGGCACTAAAATTAAGGCTTGAACACCTTCAATATTAGCTAGTAATGTTTCAAATAAAGGCAACAAAAACGCTAAGGTTTTTCCTGTTCCTGTTGGCGATAATAAAACCGTGTTATCTATTGAAGTAATAGACAGCAAAGCTTCTTCCTGCATAGGATTTAAAGCTTTAATTTGAAGCTTATCTAAAATGGCTTGTTGAGATTTTATAACGTTTGCCATGTTTATTTTTTCTTTTTAGTCTCAGGTTGTTCTTTTTTAGCTTGTTTTTCAGCCGTTTCTGCTAAATAATGTGCTAAGATTTTATCGACTAATTCCTCTTTAGTTAAATGATGAAAAATTGTTTTAATTTTCGCTTTAAAATCTTCTGGAACATCTCTATTAGGTTTTGTTTTAAAGATTTTCTTTGCCCATAGTATACCGTTGTTTTCAGCTATACTATTAGCATCGGCTTTTACATATTCTTTGAATGTAATATCCAATTCCTCTTCAAATTCAGGAATCTCGAAAGCTTCTTCTTGTTGTAAAACAGTTAAAGCATAACCTGTTGCTCCTGCTCTCGCTGTACGTCCAGTTCTATGCACATAAGTGTCGTAAGTATCTGGTAAATGATAATTAACCACAAAATCTAAATCTTTAACATCTAAACCTCTTGCTGCTAAATCTGTAGCCACTAACAATTGAATATGAGCTTCTCTAAATTGCCCCATAATACGATCACGAATTCCTTGCGACAAACTACCGTGTAATGCACCCGATGAAAACTTATTAATCGCTAACTTTTTGGCCAACTTATTAACAGCTGCTTTTGTTTTACAGAAAATAATACCGCGTTGTCCATCACGGCTATTCAAAAAATGCATTAAAACATCTAATTTTTCAATCGGTTCAACAACCACAAATTGATGTTCTATATCTTGATGACCTTTAGTTTCTAAATCGGCTTCAAAAGTGATGACGTTTTTAG
>DAISIZ010000082.1:0-9825 GCA_036821745.1 Aurantibacter sp.
GGCACACGTATTAGCAGAAACTTTACAGGAACTATATAGTGGTATACACTTAACTATTGGCCCTGCGATTGATAATGGTTTTTATTATGATGTAGATTTTGGAGAACATACAATTTCAGATAAAGACTTTAAAACCATTGAAAACAAAATGATTGAAATCGCAAGAGGGAGACATGAGTTCTCTATGCGTTCTTCAACTAAAGCAGAAGCACTTAACCTATATAAAGACAATCCATACAAAACTGAGTTAATCGAAAACTTAGAAGATGGTACCATTACATTTTGTGACCATTCTAACTTTACAGACTTATGTCGTGGTGGACATATTCCTAATACAGGTATCATAAAAGCCGTTAAAGTATTATCGGTTGCTGGCGCATACTGGAGAGGTGATGAAAACAAACCGCAATTAACACGTGTTTACGGAATTAGTTTTCCGAAGCAGAAAGAATTAACAGCACATTTAGAGCTTTTAGAAGAAGCTAAACGTCGTGACCATAGAAAATTAGGAAAGGAATTACAATTATTCGCTTTTTCGCAACGTGTTGGACAAGGTTTACCATTATGGTTACCTAAAGGTACTGCTTTACGTGAGCGTTTAGAGAACTTTTTAAAGAAAGCACAAAAGAAAGCTGGATATGAAATGGTAATGACGCCACATATTGGGCAAAAAGAATTATATGAAACTTCGGGACATTATGCTAAATATGGTGAAGATAGTTTTCAACCTATTAGTACACCAAAAGAAGGTGAAGAGTTTTTATTGAAACCAATGAACTGCCCACATCACTGTGAAGTTTATAACCACCAACAATGGTCTTATAAGGATTTACCAGTGCGTTATGCAGAATTTGGTACAGTATATAGATATGAGCAAAGTGGAGAATTACATGGTTTAACTCGTGTAAGAGGCTTTACTCAAGATGATGCGCATATTTTCTGTATGCCAGAACAACTTGATTCTGAATTTAAAAACGTTATTGACCTTGTATTATATGTATTTGGATCTTTAGGGTTTGAAAACTTTACAGCACAGGTTTCTATTCGTGATCCTAAAAAGCCAGAAAAATATATTGGAGATGTCGCTAATTGGGAAAAAGCAGAAAACGCAATTATTAGCGCTGCAAAGGATAAAGGTCTTGATTACGTGATTGAAGAAGGTGAAGCTGCTTTTTACGGTCCTAAATTAGACTTTATGGTAAAGGATGCTTTAGGAAGACAATGGCAATTAGGGACGATTCAAGTTGATTATAACTTACCTGAACGTTTTGAATTAACTTATAAAGGAAGCGATAACGAAACACACAGACCTATAATGATACACCGTGCTCCGTTTGGAAGTATGGAACGTTTCATTGCAATTTTACTTGAACATACCGCTGGAAATTTCCCATTATGGTTAATGCCAACTCAGGTTACCGTATTAACTTTAAGTGAAAAATACGAGAAATACGGTCAAAATGTTTTAGATTTGCTTGAAAATCACGAAATTCGCGCGGTAATTGACAACCGAAGTGAAACAATGGGGAAGAAAATTCGCGAAGCCGAAATGAACAAGTCCCCTTATATGATTATCGTTGGAGAGAACGAAGAGAAAGAAAACACCATCTCTGTAAGGAAACATGGAGGCGAAGATTTAGGCACGATAAGTGTAAATGACTTTGCAAAAATTGTTTCAACAGAGATTAGTAAGACATTAAAACAATTTTAATATAACTGTAGTTTAACTTAAATTTTAGAGCCATAGCAATTCGTAGAAGAAGGTCCAAAGGACCATTAAGAGTAATTAAAGAAGATCAGCACAATATTAATCGTAAGATTAGAGCTGAGAAAGTTCGTTTAGTAGGAGACAATATAGAAGTTGGAATTTACGATACGAGAGATGCTTTAAAAATTGCTCAGGAACAAGAGTTAGATCTTGTAGAGATTTCGCCTAAAGCCGTACCTCCGGTTTGTAAAATCATGGACTATAAAAAGTTCTTGTACGAGCAAAAAAAGAGAGACAAAGCTATTAAGGCTAAAGCAAGTAAAGTCGTTATTAAAGAAATTCGTTTTGGTCCACAAACCGATGATCACGATTATCAGTTTAAAAAGAAACATGCTGAGAAGTTTTTAAAGGAAGGTGCTAAATTAAAAGCATTTGTATTCTTTAAAGGACGATCTATTGTTTTTAAAGAGCAAGGACAAATTTTATTATTACGTTTAGCCCAAGATTTAGAAGAATTAGGTAAAGTAGAACAAATGCCTAAACTTGAAGGGAAACGTATGACGATGTTTATTGCCCCTAAGAAATAAATAAATATGTTGAAGAAATTCAGCATTAAAGATATTATAAGTGAAATAATAAAATAGGAGAACAAGATGCCTAAAATGAAAACAAAATCTAGTGCTAAGAAGCGTTTTAAGCTTACTGGTACTGGTAAAATTAAAAGAAAGCACGCGTTTAAGAGTCATATCTTAACAAAGAAGTCAAAGAAACGTAAGCTAGCTCTAACGCATGATGGATTAGTTTCTAAAGCGGATACGAGTAACATTAAGCATACATTACGTTTAAAGTAATTACCGCTTAATCGGTTAAATTAAATTTATAAACCCTGGAGTTAGGCGTTCTTAAATGAATAACAAATATCACTTTGTGATTGCCTACTACAAAAAACAATTAAACTATGCCTAGATCAGTAAATTCTGTAGCCAAAAGAGCCAGAAGAAAAAAGGTGCTTAAACAAGCAAAAGGTTACTTTGGAAGACGTAAAAACGTTTGGACAGTAGCAAAAAATGCGGTTGACAAAGCTATGCAATATGCATACAGAGACCGTAGAAACAAAAAGAGAACATTCCGTGCATTATGGATTACGCGTATTAACGCAGGTGCAAGATTACACGGTTTATCTTATTCGCAGTTTATGGGAAAACTTAAAGCTAACAATATCGAATTAAACCGTAAGGTTTTAGCTGATTTAGCAATGAACAACCCACAAGCTTTTGAAGCAATTGTAAATAAAGTAAAATAAGGCTTTTGCCTAATTAATAACATTTTCACTTATAATTAAAAATCCGATTCTCACGAATCGGATTTTTTTGCTTCTATAGTTATTCTAATACATTAATCTTATTAAAAAAGAAATCCCCAAAACAACTAAATGTTTTGGGGATTCTAAAATAGGTTAGACTTTTATTTAAATGATATTATTTTATTGCTTAACGATACGTTTTATAACTTCACCTTTATCTGTCTTTATCTTAAATAAATAAACACCTGTTGCAAATCCAGAAACATTTAAATTTGTTAATGATGAATCTAAATTCTTATTTAAAATTTAACGCCCACTTAAATCATAAACAGTTAATGAAGCCTTATTAAATTCATTCAATTTAACAACTATATTTTGTTTAGCTGGATTAGGGTAAAGACTTATTTCTATTGGTGATATAAACTTAATCACATTCAAAGAGTTACAATTTGAAGCTTGACCAGGTGTTGCTTTAATCTCTTTAGCGTTACTTATAAGCCCAGTCGCTTCAGTAGAGGCTGACCAATTAGAAGCTAAACTGTTATCGGAGCTTAAGTCGCATAATCGTAATGATGGTCCAGTTCCATCTGGTTCAGTTGGCCAAGGTGCTTGATCGTCATAGTCAACATAATCAATAATATTTCCTGAAGCATCTTTTAATTCTATATCTTCCCCTCCATTAGAAAGACCTCATAAAGTCCATTGAGCATCTGCCGTTCCTGCTCCATACAAATCATCTAATTCTGTTTGATTTACAGTAATAATAAAATATGCTCCAGCATTTATAGAACCACTAGTAAATGTGTGCGTAACACCTTGACTAAAAGTAAAACCGGTAAGGTCTACTGTAGTAATACCAGCGTTGTACAATTCTATAAATTCAGTATCATCTGCACCTAGCATTGGAGGATTATACATAATTTCAGTAATAACAATTTGTGGACTTGGACCATTTACTGTAACCAAAATTTCTACACGTTCACTTTCGCAACCATTAGCATTAATACTAGATACCCAATAAGACGTATTTCCTACAATAGTAGTATTTGGTGTTGGTGCAGTTGTTGTCCCTGTTCCTCCAGTTGCAGTTGTATACCATAATAATCCTGAACCGTTTGTCCCTATTGTTGCTGTTAATGCAGTTGAAGTATCTCCTTGATTATATACTACTGGTGTAGTAACTGTTGGATTACCAGGGATTATTGAACCAGTTGTTACAGGCGAACCTGCTAACCAATTTGAAGAACTTCCTGTTAATGTAAAACTAGTTAATGTGCCATTTGCGCCTCCAGAAACTGAATTAATCAACGATGTTATTACTGTGTTATTAGCTCCTGAATTTCCTTGATTAAAATTATAGTAAGCCACTAAACCAGTTTCATTTCCTTGAAGTTCACAATTTTTACTACTACTTATTTGCTCAATTGTTCTAGATGTATTCCAAATCCTAACATCATCAAGACTTGCGTTTAAGTTTCGTCCGCCACCTGTCGCAAAACGAACATCTTTCACTATATGCAAAGCTGCAGTACTATTCGATTGTATTCCTGAAACAATACCAGTTGTACTATTTGTACTTAAAGTACCATTAATATAAATACTTACACCATTTGCATTTGCAATTGCCGAAACATGGGTCCATATATTTTCTGGTATAGTATTACTTGCTCCACTTGATAAAAATGTCCCACTATCGTTTACAAAAAAGGTAAATGTATTATCGCCATTAGCATGGACTAACCAAACATTAGAATTCATATTATCTACATTTACAGTTGCTTGACCTATACCAGATCCTGTAGTGAAATTTCCTGTTCTTTTAATCCAAAACTCGACAATAACTTCATTTGTATAATTTGTAAATGGTGTTGCTACTGATACATAATCATTATTACCATCAAAATTTAAGTGTGTTGCTGGTTATGGTGTTTACCAAAAGTAAAAACAAACCAAAAGCACTAATTAAAAAACCTAATAAAAAAGGATCTTGCATTAACTAAATATTAAAATTAAAAAATTGGTTATTCAATTGATTTTTAATGTTTGTGAAACAAACATAGGATTTTGATTTAAATAAAAACCGCGCAAATCAACCTGATTTTACAAATAACTAATAAAAACAATTATTAAGTCTTTTGCTTTTTCTTCTTAGCAGCCGGAAATAAAATATTGTTCAAAATTAAACGGTATCCTGGTGATGTTGGATGCAAATCTAATTCAGTTTTTGGATCGCCTACTCTATGCTGATAATCCTCTGGATCATGGCCACCATAAAACGTATAAAAACCTTTTCCTCTAATACCATGAATATATTTAGCTTCGCCATTAGCTCTGTTTTCTCCTAAAACTAAAACGTTACTCTTTATTTCTTCACGAGTAAACGAAGTTGTTTGTCCCATAAAACCTTTAACCAAAGCGGTGTGATTTTGATTTAGCATCGTAGGAATTGGATCCCATTTTGCTGAGAAATCCATTAAGCTGAAATAATCTAGATTTTTAGCAATTTTTCGTTTATTGGTCATGTCAATACTAGAAAACTCATAAACCATTGGACTACGTTCTAATATAAAATCTTTAAAAGCGAAGGTTTTATTAAAATCAATTTTAGATTGATAGCTTGGATCACTTCCATCTCCATCAAACATTGGTTCACAAATATCAACATTTTCAGCGGCTAGTGCTATATCAAAACTGTCGGTTGCACTACACATCGCAAACATAAAACCGCCACCTACAACATAATCTCTAATCTTTAAAGCAACAGCGCGTTTAGATTCTGATACTTTATTATATCCTAATTTTGTAGCTAAATCTTCAGCTTCCTTTTTTTCTTCTATGTACCAAGAGGCTGCTCTATAGTTTCTATAAAATTTACCATACTGTCCTGTGAAATCTTCATGGTGTAAATGCAACCAATCAAACAATAACAATTCATCTTTTAAAACCTCTTCATCGTAAACGGTTTCATAAGGTATTTCAGCATAATTTAAAACCATAGTTACTGCATCATCCCAAGGTAATTTTCCTTTAGGTGTATAAACGGCAACTTTAGGCGCTTTTTCTAAATCTACCGCTTCCATATTTTTACTTGGACTGCTAATTTCTGCTAAGATAGCTCGAGATTCTGCATCTGAAATCACTTCAAAACTAACACCTCTTATGGTACATTCACGTTTAAGTGTATCACTGTATGGCAACAAGAAAGAACCGCCACGATAGTTTAACAACCATTTTACTTTAACCTCCTTACTTAAAACCCAATAGGTAATTCCATAGGCTTTTAAATGATTGGCTTGCGAAGTCGCATCCATTGGTAATAGTATAGAAGAAGCTATGCTTTTATTCACAAATAAAGCTAGCATTAATATGAATAAGAAATTTTTAAACATAGAGCAAAAAAAATGATTATCGATCAATAACAAGTTGAAAGATAATCATTTTTTAGGCCTTTTAAATGGCTTTATACTATTTTTAAACCTTAGTTCGTCTCTGCCGAGAGTAACGATGCAATCACTTTAGTACCTTGAAACTGTTCTAAAATAATTTTTAAGAAAACGGTAATTGGAATAGCCATAATTAAACCAGGTATTCCCCAAATGAATCCCCAAAACATTAACATCACTAAAACAGTAATAATATTTATTGAGAATGATTTCCCCATAAAAACAGGCTCTAAAATACTACCAAATAATACTTGTACTGATGTAATTGAAAGCATAAAGAATAACAAAGTACTATTCATTTCTAACTCCACAAAAGCAAAAATACTAAGTAAAATTACCGTTGCAAAAGAACCTACCATTTGTACAAAATTAATAAAGAAAGCAAATAAACCCCAAAATATTGGAAAGCTCACATCAAAGAAATAGCAGAACAAACCGGTTCCTATTCCCGTAAAAGCACTCATTAAGAACTTCACTTTTATAAACTTAATTAAGTCTTTTTCAATTTTACGAAACGTCTTTACTGAAGTATGCTTCTTTTTTAAAATTGTAGAGTTTAATAATTTTTGAACATCAATAGAGTCCGCTAACCATAATACCGAAAAGAAAACCGTCATTAATGCCGCAGTTAAAAAACTCCCCAAGAAACCAACCGTTGGAAACAATTGCTTCATTAACGCATCCTTGTTAATTAAACGTGTTAAACTTTTATCGGCTGTAGAAACTTCGTTACCAATTAATCCATTAACATAATACACTAACTCGTTAATTTTATGTTGTGCTTTCTCAAAAAATGTAGCATCACTAGCTAATAATTCTTGTCCAGACAATCTTATTAATTCAAAACCTAATCGTGCTGCTAAAAAAATGATTACCATTACAATGGCAATGTTTAGAAATTTAGGCAAACCTTTTTTACGTAAAAAACGCATAATAGGTAAGAACAACAATGCAATAAACATTGATGATACTAAAGGAATTAATATAAACGAAAGTACCTTAGTTAAATAAAATACTAATGGCACGACTAATATTAAAAGTAGGCGATTTGTTGTTTTTAAGTTATCCATTGGGCAATTGGATTTTTAATTATTATTTATTCTAAAAAGGAACATCATCTTGGCCGTCATCATCTGGACCACCAAAAGCATCTAACGGACTTCCACCAGGGAAACTATCTGGCGTAAAATTATTTTCCGCACCATTTTCATTCATTTTACTATGAAATTCTTGACCAAATGGCGAGCCAAAATCATCTAAGTTATCAAACTTACCAAGATTACCAATAAATTTCAGTCTAATATTTTCTAAACCACCATTACGGTGTTTTGCAATAATAAATTCGGCTTGACCTTGTGTAGGACTTTGTTCTTCATCATCCCACTCATCAATTTTATAATATTCTGGTCTATAAATGAAACTTACAATATCGGCATCTTGCTCAATGGCTCCTGATTCACGAAGATCGGACAGTAAAGGTCGTTTACTACCACCACGCGTTTCCACGGCACGCGATAACTGAGAAAGTGCAATAACTGGCACACTTAATTCCTTAGCTAAGGCTTTAAGATTTCGGGAAATAGTAGAAATCTCTTGTTCACGGTTTCCGCCACTTCCAGCTGCTGTCATTAATTGAAGGTAATCAATTATAATCATTTTAATACCATGCTGTGACGCTAAACGTCTTGCTTTGGCACGTAAATCGAAAATAGATAACGAAGGCGTATCATCAATAAATAAAGGTGCTTTTTCTAAATCCTTCACCTTTACATTTAATTGTTCCCATTCGTGTTTTTCTAATTTACCTGTTCTTAATTTTTCTGAAGACAATCCTGTTTCAGATGAAATTAAACGGGTAATTAACTGTACTGATGCCATCTCTAATGAGAAAAAGGCAACAGGAATATTTTGGTTTACAGCAATATTTCTTGCCATAGAAAGCGTTAATGCCGTTTTACCCATACCCGGACGAGCCGCTACAATAATTAAATCACTTTCTTGCCAACCTGAAGTTAAGGCGTCTAACTTATCAAATCCTGAAGGAATACCACTCATTCCTTCTTTCTTAGAAATGTCTTCAATTTTTTGACGTGCTTGACGTACTAAATCTTGAGCCGTTTCACTGGACTTTTTAATATTTCCTTGCGTTACTTCATACAATCGCGATTCTGCCATATCCAATAAATCGAATACATCAGTTGTTTCGTCGTAAGAACTCTCAATAATTTCATTAGAAATTTTAATTAAACTTCTTTGAATGAATTTTTGAAGAATAATACGTGCGTGAAACTCAATATGCGCTGAAGAAGAAATTTTTTGTGTTAATCCAATTAAATAATGAGCACCACCAGAAATTTCAAGTTTCCCATTTGTTTTTAACTGGTTAGAAACCGTAAGCATATCAATAGGTTGACTTTCTTGAAACAACATAAAAATGGCTTCAAAAATATTTTGGTGCGCTTCTTTATAAAAAGCATCGCTACTCAAAATATCAATCACTTCATCGACACCTTTTTTGTCAATCATCATGGCACCTAAAACCACTTCTTCTAAGTCTACAGCTTGAGGTGGTAATTTTCCTCGCTCTAAACCAACAACGTTACTCTTGTTGACTTTATAACCTTTTACTGGGTTGGGTTGTTGCATGATGTATTGAAACTATTTATGATTAAATTACAACATAAATACTGATAATCAACTATTTACGATGTAAATATTTTTACTTTTACAAAGCCCAAGATATACTAATGGACTTTAAATGTATGTTTATTTAAAGACGTTATCTTAACAAAGGATAAACAAAACCATTGTTAATAAGTCTGTTTATTTGTTAATAAGCGTAAAAAAAATCCGAAACCGTAAAGTTTCAGATTTTTTTAATAACGTATAAATGTTAATTCTTATCCTTCAAAAACACCAATATTGGCATATTTGTTAATTCTTTCTTCAACTAAATCAGCTTCACTTAAATCTTTAAACTGGTCGTAAGATTCTAAAATTGCTTTTTTAACTGTTTCAAAAGTTTTAGCTCTATCTCTATGAGCACCACCAACAGGTTCTTTAACAATTTCGTCTACAATCTTCATCTTTTTCATATCAGTTGCAGTTAATTTTAAAGCATCGGCAGCGCGCTCTTTAAATTCCCAACTACGCCATAATATAGAAGAACAAGATTCTGGAGAAATTACAGAATACCATGTATTCTCTAACATTAACAACTTATCTCCTACACCAATTCCTAAAGCTCCACCAGAAGCTCCTTCACCAATAACAACAGAAATAATTGGCACTTTTAAACGTGTCATTTCTAAAATGTTACGAGCAATAGCTTCTCCTTGTCCACGTTCTTCAGCTTCTAAACCTGGATAAGC
>DAISIZ010000083.1:0-1282 GCA_036821745.1 Aurantibacter sp.
GATGCTGACGATTTAATTACCGAAATGGCAACCACTGCCGAAACCATTTCTAAAGAATTAGGAAAGCTTGATGGTTACACAGATGCCGAAAAACAAGACTTATATAAAACCATAGGTTTGGGTGCACTTAAATATTACATATTAAAAGTAGATCCTAAAAAACGTATTTTATTTGACCCTAAAGAGTCTATCGATTTTCAAGGGAATACAGGACCGTTTATACAATATACTTACGCACGTATTCAGTCTATTTTACGTAAAGCTAATATTAGCGAAAATGTCTTGTCGAGCGCAGTCGAGACGTCACAACCATTACACGAAAAAGAGCAAGAATTAATTAAGCAATTACAATTGTTCCCAGAAGTGGTTCAAGATGCTTCTGCTAAGCACAGTCCAGCGGTTATTGCTAATTATACTTACGATTTAGTAAAGTCGTTTAACTCGTTTTACCAAAACGTACAAATTTTAGGTGATACACCAGAAACTGAAAAACTATTTAGAGTACAGTTATCTAAAAGTGTTGCAACAACCATTAAAAATGGATTCTCATTATTAGGAATTCAAGTGCCAGAACGAATGTAGATTTTGGTATTTATTATATTAAAAAACGCTCAAAACTATGGTTAGTTTTGAGCGTTTTTTTGTGAGGTTATTTCAAATATTTAAAGACATCAATTAATTATTCTGTAAGATTTCTTTAAGTTCTTTGTTGAGTTTAATACTTAGTTTTGATTTTTTTCCACTATCCGATATATACACTTCTTTTTTAAAATATTTATATCGATCAGAGATAGTAAGTGAAATTGAATCCGCATTAATAGTGTCTGATTTTAATGTTTTTTCTTCAATTTTCCCAGATATAGTTCTTTTGCCGGTTGTTCCTGCATAAATTCCAAAGAAAGGACTATTTGAATCATCTGTTAGAGTTGGGAAAGTATCAATTCTTTTACCCATATTTGGATAGTTGTTTTGAATTATCACACTTAAATATCTCTTATCAATATTATTAGTATTGCTAACGTAATTATTAATTCTGGCTATGTTTTTTCCAAGTTGAATAGTGTCGGGTATTTGTAATTCAAAAAATGAACTCGCAGTTTTTTTTATTTTTCCATTTAAATCAAAGTGAATTTCTTGATTCTTGTATGTACTGTCACGTAGATGAAACCACTCTATTTTTTTATTTATTTTTCCATTCTTTTGATAGTAACTCCACCATCCTTTTTCCATATTATTTTTAACAACACCTTTTTTCATTAAACTTCCGTTTTCATAGTAATAA
>DAISIZ010000083.1:1292-7450 GCA_036821745.1 Aurantibacter sp.
TATTTTTTCTCTTAAATCATCTGTATATTTCAATGCACCTGTTGCAATCTGATATCCTCCGGAGTCACCAAATACCAATACATCCTTTCCTAGACCCATCTGTTGTCTAATGTCCATCTTCTTGTAATAATGACCTGCAGTTACTAGGAAAGCTTTATGCCTAAATTCTTCCGGATATTCATCCGAATAAAATCTACATGGCGTTCCTGATGCTAAATATTCATTCTTAATCAATGATAATGTTTTTAAATTACCGTTTTCGTATCTATCTGCTCCTAAACCAATATGTATTGAGTCTTTGTTATTAGTAGGAGTGTCTACTTTAATCATTGAGCCATTAAAATAGTATAATTGTTCACTTTTATTTTCCTTACAACTAAAGGCTAAAATTAATAATAATAAATAAAATGTTTTTTTCATATTGAAATGTAGTGTTAAGATTGAGGTGTTTTTTTTAAACAGTACATAATTTCTAAAAAGTTGGGTTAATTAGAAGAGGTTAGTCATTTCGAAAATAATTTCACCGCCATTAATAATATCATTATGGTTTAGTAATGTACCTTCAATTTTTTTCCCGTTTACCGATACGCTTTTTACATAAACGTTAGTCTTACTTTGGTTTTTAGCTTTAATGGTTAAGGTTTTTCCGTTTTCTAAATGAATTTTGGCTTCCTTAACTAAAGGACTTCCTAAAGCATAATTTGGCGAACCTGGTGTAACTGGATAAAACCCTAAAGAGCTAAAAATATACCAAGCACTCATTTGTCCGGCATCATCGTTACCACAAAGTCCTTCTACAGTTGGTGCGTACATTGTATTTAGAATCATACGTACACGTTCTTGTGTTTTTTCTGGATGACCTGTCCAGTTATATAAGTATGGGATATGGTGTCCTGACTCATTACCGTGTACATAATTTCCAATAATACCATCTCTGGTAATGTCTTCGTGATGTGCAATGTATTTATCTTCTATTTCCATTGTGAATAAAGAATCTAATTTTTGAGCAAAACGTTCTTTTCCGCCCATCATAGAAACCATATTATCAATATTTTGAGGTACGTATAAACCATAATTCCAAGCGTTTCCTTCTATAAAACCTTGTCCGTGTGTATCCATTGGGTCAAAATCTTTCCTAAACGTACCGTCCGATAATTTTGGTCGCATAAAACCTATGGAAGCATCATAGACGTTATTGTAATATTCAGATCGTTCTAAAAAAGTTTTTTCTGCTTCTTTGTTTTTTACCTGATTAGCCATTTGTGCAATACACCAATCGTTATAAGCATATTCTAAAGTTTTAGACACTGAAGAATGACTTTTGTCTTCTGGTACATATTTATAATCTATATAATCACCCAAACCACCAAAATAGCGAACCGAAGCCGTATTTATAGAAGCTTGTAGCGCACGCGATTTATCAAAATCACCAACGTTTTTTGCCATTGCGTCTGCAATAACCGAAGTAGAATGATAACCAATCATACACCAGTTTTCATTAGCATAATGACTCCAAATAGGTAGCATATTATGAACACTTTGGTCGTGGTGTGCTAACATAGATTTTATCATATCGTTGTTTCGTTCTGGTTGTGTGATATTAAATAATGGGTGCAATGCACGGTAAGTGTCCCACAGTGAAAAAACAGTGTAGTTGGTAAAGCCTTCAGATTGATGAATTAAAATACAACCTATTTATTTTAATTCGGTTAAGATAAATATAGAATGCAATGCTTTGTTTTTGATTTATAATCGAATCAATATTAGTATATTTACATTCGATAATATAAAATTAACCTCATTTAAGTTTTGATTGTGTATGGATGTATTAGATAGAAAGATTGTAGAAATGCTAAAAGTGAATGCCAGAGAAAGTTTCGCTACTATTGGGAAAGAAGTCGGGTTGTCTGCCCCAGCTATTGGTAAGCGTGTTAGGCAAATGGAAGAAGAAGGCATTATAGAAGGCTACACCTTAAATTTAAATTACGAGAAATTAGGTATTGAAACTAAAGCCTATATAACCATAGTTATGCATAGAAAAGCAGTTGGGTCTTCCGATGCGCAAAAACAACTATTAGCAATGGAAGAAGTAAAAAGATGCGATAGAGTTACAGGTGATGATTGCTTATGCGTTTTAGCTTATTTTAAAAATAACCGACATTTAATTTCTTTTCTTGAAAAAATTGCAGAATTCGGTTCGTCTAAAACCAGTATTATTTTAGAAGCGTAATTTTTATGAAATTTAAGGTTGTTGTGGTTGTTTTTATAAGTTCTATTATCAGTAAGACTACGGTTTTCGTTGCGTAATTGTAGTAATGCCTATTTCGTTCTTATAACGAAATAATGGTTTTTATTTCATTACTTGTTTTTATGTCGTTTCTTCTTTCACAACATAGCTTATCCAAATAAGTAATATAATAGGCACTAAAATTGAGCCACTCATAAAATTTAAAATCCAATTCCAATTCACTAATTCGGTTCCACCCCTTGAAACTATAACCAACTCTCCTAAAGGTCCTTTAGAGAATATGGTATTATGTATAGCGTTCCATCCTAAATGAAGTCCGAAAGGTAGGATTATAGATTTTGTTTTTGAAAACGCCCAAGCCAAAGCATAACCCATTAATCCTGTTGCGATAAATACGAAAATCATAGACATTAGATTTCCTACTACACCGTAAGAGAACCAATGAAAAACGCCAAATGCAATAGCAGAAATTAAAACACCTTTTTTTGAGCCGAGTTTCTGGATTAAGATATAGAGTAGTGCACCGCGAAAAATTAATTCTTCTGTTAATACCGATTTGATATCCCAGATAAAAGACTCTAAAACAACGGCACCAGATATATCTTTATTCAAAATCCAAGTCGAAGATTTTAAGTATGCTTCTAAATATTGAGCAAGAGCACAAAGTATTCTTGTGACTAAAAATCCCACTAAAAATTGTTTTAGCCTTTTTCCTATTGGTTGAACACCTAATGCTAAAATGTTTTTCTTTTCAATTAAGTGTAGCAGTAACCAAGAAATGGCAATTGCTATTAAAATTCCTAGCATTTGTTTAGTTGGTTTTAAATTAAGTCAAACCTTAAAAGGATAAAAAATCAATTCAGTTTTCTTTATCAGTACTCAAAACGAAGTTAGTTTAAAAAATGATAAAGCAAACCGTGAAAATTAATCACAAACCATAGCAAGCAGTTTAATATTGTTTAAGGTAACCCAAACTTTATGCTTATAAGTTTTAGGTGAAAACTTAAATAGAAGCACTGTTTTTTTAGTGGCTTTGCAGTAATGACTTTCTATGAAAACGTTAAGTGTGATTAAGTCGTTAGTAGCAAAACGGTCGTAGGTATTTATTGCGCCTTTAAAATAAGTAATAGAGTTTTTACTTTTAGTCTGAGTCACTTCTGCGGAAGCGTAACGTTGGTCTGTGGTCGCATCCATAGCTACCTTATTTAAACTATTAAAGTATTTTACTAAATCGGTTTCCAGTTCTTTTTCGGTGATTGGTCTATTAATATTTATGCTCCAAGCATAGGTGTACGACCAGAAAAAATCGTCCTCAGGGTTTATCCATCCTTTTGGCGGAAACCGAACTTCGCCCACGCCAATATAATCCATATGTCTTGCTGGGAAACGTAACACTTCTTGTCCCCAAGTTGAGTCTAATTTAATAAGGCTAAACTCGCTTAAATCTTGGCCGTTTGCCGTAATGGAAGTGAAGCTAATTAACAATGCTATTAAAAGATGTTTTTTCATAATTTATGTTTTTACTAAATGTAGTTTTATCGTTTAGACTAAGTGTCAAATCAATGTAAAAGAAGTGTAAAAGAAGTGTAAAAGTTGATGCGCTATTAAACAGATTTGTCTTTTTAATAAATTAATTTTTACTTTTTCCAAGGGCCAAATTCGGTTACAGGAAAAATAGATTCGTGTTCATAACGAAATAAACCTTTCCAGCCACCAAGCCAAAAACGACCTTGTTGGTCTCTATAAAAACATTGTATCGCATTTGACGTCAGACCTTCTTTTTGGTAGTAATTGGTAAACGATTTTCCGTCGTAGCGGTAAACGCCATAATTTTCGGCAGGAAACCATAAATCGCCATTTTTATCTTTATAAATAGTCCAAACTTCATCGCCTTTTATAGTGCCATTTGCAGTGAAATTGGTAAACGTTTTTCCATCATAACGACTAATACCTTTATGGTGTGTTGCAAACCAAATGTTTCCATTATTGTCTTCTAAAATACTATTAACGGAATTGTTGCATAAACCCTCTTTTTCAGAAATATGAGTTAAGGACTTTCCATTATAAACGTATGCGCCACCAGGAGTTCCAAACCACATATTGCTTTTACTGTCTTGCATTATAGAAGTCACTATTTTTATGTTGAAATTCTTCTTGAAACATCCGGCTCAGATTCTGGTAAGATAAATGGCGTAAACGTTTTACCATTAAATTGGCAAGCACCTTGTAATGTGCCAATCCAAATAATGCCTTTGTTGTCTATGGTTAAACTCCAAATATCATTATTAGCAAGACCATCTTTTTCAGTAAGAAGCGTAAAAGAATTGCCATCGTATTTAATCAGTCCGCTTTCGGTACCAAACGAAATATTTCTTTTGTTATCTTCAATAATTCCTCTAACAGCACGACCTTTAAAACCTTCATTAAGCGAAAAACCTTCAAGCGATTTCCTATTATATCTTTTAACGCCATCGCCATTAGTTCCAAACCATAAATTCCCTTTTTTATCTTGAAAAATCCTACGAACAAATTTACTTATAGGTTTGTTTTCTACAGTGATTAAAGGTAAATCGTATTCTTGTTGTGAGGCTTGTTTAGGTGTTTCTGTTTTTTCTTTTTTAATGGTATCGCTATCGTTTTGTATATTATTTTCATTCTGTTTTCCTTTACAAGACTGCATAAAAAACGAAAAAACAAGTATGGATATAGCTAAGATGTGTTTTGATAATACTTTACGTGTTGGTATTGTATTCATAATTTATGTGGTTTGGAAATACGTGTGATTTTTTAAAGTTCGACTAGAAATTAGAGATTATCAAATAGTGTTACACAGATGATAGTTTACAGCCCAAAACTTACTTCAAAACCAATCGCGTCAGAAATAATACTGTTCTTAGCTTTTTCGGATGTGTTACTTTTAGAACCGTAAATAATATTCCACAGTGTTCGGTCTATTTTAAATTTAGTAGTCATTAATTTTTTTTCGTAATCTATTTCAGCTTGAAAACTAATAGGTTTTGTAACCCCTTTAATGGTTAAGTTTGCATAGACTTTTAATTGTGTATCATTATGATATTTGGTTTTTGTAATACTTAGTTTTGCGGTAGGATATTGATTAACATTAAAGAAGTCTTCGTTTTTTAAATGGTCGGTTAGACTTTGGTTTGCTTTTTCGTTATCCATATCCTGAGTCACAATACTGTTTAGATTAATGGTGAATTCACCACTGGTTATTTTACCCAAAGTCTTAATAAAATATCCGTCTTTAAATTTGACTTCTCCAAAATGTCCACCAATAATCACAAGACCATTTAATATTACTTTTAGAAGTGTTTATGTTTAGTTGTTCTTGCGCATTAATCGTCATACTTAAAGTAAAAACGAATAGGAAATTTAATAGTATTTTTTTCATAATTAAAATGTTTAAATTAGTTGATGAGATAAAACTATAAGTCGCACTTTTAAAAAATGTCAAAAAAATGTAAAAGAAGTGTGAACCATTGTAAAATATCGAAAAAATGTAAGTTATTTACAGTCGTTATGAGTCAGAATAAAAAGGTTATCTACATTTTAATAATAGGATTAAGTATACTATTAGCATATCTGTTTACTGTAAAAACCAAACAAACAGTCTTACCTGAAACCGTAAAAATTGCGTTACGCGATGCAGGTGATCAATTGTTGTTATGGCAAAACGATTCGACCTCTTTAATACTTCCTGTAAAGGCTCTAAAGAAGAATCAATTTGAGTTAACGTTTAGTCATTCTATTAGTATTCAGCCAAACGATTTAGTGTTTTTCGTAAAGCGTAGCCTAACCAAAGCAAATTTGCCTGACAATTATAGAGTAGAGGTGAACCAATGTGCCGTTGAAGAAGTGTCTTATAGTTATGTGATTAATGCCGAAAAGG
>DAISIZ010000083.1:7460-9802 GCA_036821745.1 Aurantibacter sp.
TGGATTATTAGTGTGGTTGTTTTTCAGAAGAAAACAGCCTGAAGTAGTAACAGAAAATTCGGTAGTTAAGCAATCGCAAGAAGAAGCGCAGTTGCAACACCAATTAGGTCGTTTTTCATTTTATCCAGAACAGTTAAAACTTATTCAAGAAGCTAAAGAAATTAAGCTGTCTAAAAAGGAATGTGAGTTGCTTATTATTTTTGTGAATAAACCCAATCAAATTGTGACTCGCGAAGAATTAACCAAACAAGTTTGGGAAGATAATGGCGTGTTTGTTGGCCGAAGTTTGGATACGTACATCTCAAAATTGCGTAAAATATTAAAAGACGATTCGACTTTAAAATTAACCAATGTTCACGGCGTTGGTTATAAGTTAGAAGTTGTTAATAGTTAGTGTAAATATTTTTGTTTATCAATTTTAACTAAACTTTTAACAAAATTAAGAATTTTTAGGAAACACATAATTTATCTTTGGATAACATTAAAAATATATATTATGAAAACTAAAAATTTAATTATGGCATTTGCTGTTGTAGGTCTAATAGGATTTACATCTTGCAAAAATTCTGAAACAAGTAACGCTTTAGATTCTAAAGATTTAGCATTAAATGTTGTTGATGAAAAAGTAGAATTAAAAGAAACACCAAATATTGTAGAAGTTGCTGTTGGAAATGAAAATTTCTCGACATTAGTAGCAGCAGTAAAAGCAGCAGGTTTAGTGGAGACTTTAAGTGGAAAAGGGCCATTTACGGTATTTGCACCAACAAACGCAGCATTCGCTAAGTTGCCTGAAGGAACAATACCTACCTTACTAAAAGTCGAAAACAAAAAAACATTAACTGCTGTGTTAACATACCACGTTGTTGCAGGAAAGTTTGATGCTAATGCAGTAGTAAGAGCAATAAAAGCTAATAACGGTAAGTTTACTGTGCCAACGGTTCAAGGTGGAACATTAACTGCGACTTTAGATGATGGAAAAGTTATTTTAACGGATGCCAAAGGAAATAAATCTACTGTTGTTATTACAGATGTTCCAGCATCTAACGGAATAATTCACGCTATTGATACTGTGGTAATGCCTAACTAGTATTAGTTATTATTTAAAATCAGAAAAACGCTTTCATTTATGAAAGCGTTTTTTTTATGAATTATTTTAATTTCTTTTTAGTTGAAAAACACCAAGCTCCAAAAGCTAATACCACATAAAGTATAATAATCGCTAACATTTGTTGCCAGTTGTTAGTGAATTCGTAATATAAAATTAAGAGTCCGCCAATACTTAAGCCTATAATAGAAACTATAGTTAATACGGTTGAAGAATTGGTTTTTTCTCTAATATTGTAATTCGCAATTGCCATTAAAAGCGACACCAATAAAAAGGTGACACTTCCAAACTCTAATATCAATTCTAAACCACCAATAATAATTAGTACACAAGAAATTAAAGCCATAGCAATAATGGCATTTTGTGGACTCGTGTTTTTTCTAATTGATAATGAATGTGGGAAAAAGCCATCTTTTGCAATTACTGCCATTTGTCTTGATGAACCAAAAATGGTTCCGCTTATAGCGCTACTTGTTGCTAAAATAGCACCAAAAATCAACAAGTTTGTTCCTAACGATCCTAATACATTTCCTGCGCCAGAGGCTAATGCAAACTCTTTATTTTTAATAATGTCTTCCGTAGGAATAGCAAATAAAGCACCTAAAGATATAACCACATAAATTAATATGGCTAAACTAATAGCGCTGTAAATGGCACGCGGAATGTTCTTTTCCGGATTTGTCATTTCATTAACTGCATTAATGACTAATTGAAAACCTTCATAAGCCACAAAAGTTAAAGAGGCAACAATTAGTATTGAAAACGTACTGGAGTGTTGCACATCTAAAGTCATATTGTTTATAAATGTTCCAAAATCGGTGGTGCCGTGCGTCATTAAAACAATGGAAATAATGGTAAGTACAACCAATTTGGTGTACACCATAAGGTCTTCTAATTTTCCCATTCCATTTACACTCCAAATGTTTATACCTGTAAATAGCCCAATAACGGCAATAGCAATGCCTTTTCTAATCCAAATGTTATCAGCAAAAGAAGTGCTACTAATAGCATAAGATGAAAACGTATAGGCATATAAAGCCAAAGTACTTATGTATCCAACAATAATAAACCAACCTATCATTGAGGCTAAGAAATTAGATTGTGGATAGGTTCGTTTAAAAAATGAATAAGTAGCGCCTTCATCTCTATAATAAAGTCCTAATTTCACATAAGAATAGGCTGCTAAGGATGCAATTATCCCACCAATAATAATCGCTATAGGTGTTAGATTACCAAT
>DAISIZ010000084.1:0-9723 GCA_036821745.1 Aurantibacter sp.
GATAAGTTAGTGAATAAAAATAAAAAAACCTCATTCTAATTAAGAATGAGGTTTTAAATATATTAAAGTGATTAACTTTTATTAATTAAATATTATTTAATCTAATTATTTAATGCTTCAGCACCACCAACAATTTCTAAGATTTCGTTAGTAATTGCTGCTTGTCTTGCTTTGTTATACGTTAACTTTAATTGGTCACGTAATTCTGTAGCGTTATCAGTTGCTTTGTGCATAGCGGTCATACGAGCACCATGTTCTGAAGCAAAAGAATCTCTAATTCCTTTATATAACTGTGTCTTTAAAGACTTAGGAATTAACTCTTCTACAATTTGTTCTTTTGAAGGTTCAAAAATATAATCTAAAGCTACATCAGAATCGTTTTCTACAGGTACAATTGGTAAGAATTGCTCTGTCATTACGATTTGAGTCGCTGCGTTTTTAAACTTATTGTAAATCACTTCAATTTTATCAAACTCACCAGTCACAAACTTTTCCATTAATGCTTCTGCAATAACAGCAACATTATCAAAAGTTAAATCGTCAAAGATTTTACTTTCGTTAGAAATGATTGGGTAAGTACGCGATAATAAATCATCGGCTTTTTTACCAACAGTGATAAAAGATACGTTTTGACCTTTAGCTTTGTATTGCTCTGCTAAAGCTGTAGAACGTTTTAAAATGTTAGAATTAAAAGCACCACATAAACCTCTATTAGAAGTTACCGATACAATTAATACATTTTTAACCTCACGTTGCTCAGAAAATTTACTTCCAGAGTTTTCATCTAAAGTAGCACTTAAACTTTGTAAAAGCTCAGTTAACTTATCTGCATAAGGACGCATTGCTGTAATAGCATCTTGAGCTTTCTTTAACTTAGCAGCCGATACCATTTTCATAGCACTGGTAATCTGCATCGTTGAAGATACTGAAGATATTCTATTACGTATTTCTTTTAAATTTGCCATTGTTTAGTCTTTAGTGATTAGTTGTTAGTCTGAAGCGATCTCCCGACTAACGACTAAAGTCTAATTTAATATTTAGCTGATAAATCTTTAGCTACTTTACTTAAAGTATCCTTAACTTCATCAGTTAATTTTCCTGCTTTTAAAGTCTTTAAAGTATCGCTATGTTTTGCGTTTAAGAACTCTAAGTAATCTCTTTCGAATTCTTTTACTTTATTTACAGGTACATCTTTTAATAAGTTTTTAGAACCTGCGTAGATAATTGCTACTTGGTCTTCCACTTTAAACGGTTCGTTTTGACCTTGCTTTAAAATCTCTACGTTACGTTTACCTTTATTAATTACATTTAAAGTAACAGCATCTAAATCAGATCCAAACTTTGCGAAAGCTTCTAACTCACGGAATTGTGCTTGATCTAATTTTAAAGTACCAGATACTTTTTTCATTGACTTAATTTGTGCGTTACCACCAACACGAGATACAGAAATACCTACGTTAATTGCTGGACGTACACCAGAGTTGAATAAATCTCCATCTAAGAAAATTTGTCCATCTGTAATAGAAATAACGTTAGTTGGGATATAAGCCGAAACGTCACCTGCTTGAGTTTCAATAATTGGTAATGCTGTTAAAGAACCACCACCTTTTACGATTCCTTTAATAGAATCTGGAAGGTCATTCATTTCTTTAGCAATAGCATCATTATTAATGATTTTTGCAGAACGCTCTAATAAACGAGAGTGTAAATAAAATACATCTCCAGGATATGCCTCACGTCCCGGTGGGCGTCTTAATAATAAAGATACCTCACGGTAAGCAACGGCTTGTTTAGATAAATCATCAAAAACAATCATAGCTGGTCTACCAGTATCTCTAAAGTACTCACCAATTGATGCTCCAGTAAATGGTGCATATACTTGCATTGCTGCAGGATCTGATGCGTTTGCTGCAACAATAGTCGTATAAGCTAAAGCGCCTTTTTCTTCTAATGTTTTAGCAATTAAAGCTACTGTAGAAGCCTTTTGACCTACAGCAACATATATACAATATACAGGCTCACCTGCATCGTAAAATTCTTTTTGGTTTAAGATAGCATCAATACAAACTGCAGTCTTACCTGTTTGTCTGTCACCAATTACTAACTCACGTTGTCCTCTACCAACTGGGATCATAGCATCAATAGCTTTAATTCCTGTTTGCATTGGCTCAGTTACTGGCTCTCTATAAATTACACCAGGAGCTTTACGCTCTAATGGCATTTGGTAAGTTTCACCAGTTATTGGTCCTTTACCATCAATAGGGTTACCTAAAGTATCTACAACACGACCAACAATACCTTCACCTACATTAATAGATGCGATACGGTTTGTTCTTTTTACTGTAGAACCTTCTTTTACTTCTGAAGCTGTACCTAATAATACAATACCTACGTTATCTTCTTCTAAGTTAAGTACGATACCTTCTAAACCGCCTTCAAATTCTACTAACTCACCATATTGAGCGTTAGATAATCCGTAAGCACGTACAATACCATCACCAACAGTTAATACTGTTCCTACTTCATTTAATGAAGCACTTGCTTCAAAACCTGAAAGTTGTTGTTTTAAGATCGCTGATACTTCAGCTGGTTTTACTTCTGCCATTTTATTTAGTATTAATTCGCTAAAAGTTAGACGTTAGAGACATCTAATTTCTAAGCCTTTAGTTTAATGTAAATTCTCTTTTTAATGTGTTTAGTTGATTTGAAATACTTGCGTCGTATTGTAAATCTCCTACTCTTAAAATGAAACCACCTAAAACAGTTTCATCTATAATATTTTTTAATGTAACGTTTTTACCTGTAAGCTCTTTTACTTTAGCTAACACTTTAGTTTCTAAGTCACCAGTTAATGCAACCGCAGTGGTTACAATAGCTTCTTGATTACCTATAGCTTCGTTATATAGTGTTACATATTTAGTAGCTACATGTCCTAATAAATCAATACGATTATTAGTGATTAATGTATTTACTAAATCGGTAGTGCTTTTGCTTACGTTAGGAAAAATAGCTAATAATGCTGATTTTTTAACATCTGAAGTCACTACAGGGCTAAAAAGCACATCTTTTAATTCTTTGCTTGCTTCAATAGTATTAGCAACTAAACTCATATCAGCATTTACAGCTTCTGCTATATTTTGCTCTTGAGCTAAAGCTAAAACTGCTTTGGCATAACGTATGGCTGCTCTTGTTCCAGACATGTTATAATTAGTTTAAAGTTGCTTCACCTAACATAGACTCAACTAATTCTAATTGCTTGTCTTTGTTTGATAATTCTTGACGTACTACTTTTTCAGCTATTTCTACAGATAAACCTGCAACGTGAGATTTTAATTCTGCCATAGCAGCTTTTTTCTCACCTTCAATAGCGTTTTGTGCTTGTGTAATCATTGCATTAGCTTGAGCTTGCGCTTCTTCTTTAGCATCAGCAATCATTTTATCTTTCATGTCACGCGCTTCTTTAAGCATCGTTTCACGTTCAGCACGTGCTTCTTTTAATAACTTATCGTTAGAAGCAGTTAAGTTTTGCATTTCTACTTTTGCGTTTTCAGCAGCATCTAATGCGTTTTGAATACCATCTTCACGGTCTTGTAAAGCGTCTAAGATTGGTTTCCAAGCAAATTTTCTCATTAGTAATATTAATATTCCTAAGATGATAGCTTGCATGAAAAATAAGCCTACTGAAAAATCATTTAATAAAGTTTCCATAACTATAGAATTACTTAAGTGTTGTTTTGTTTAATATGAAAAAAGCCCTTAAAGGTTCTTTTAAAATTGTCTTTCTCATTAAAATGAGAATTTAAAAACAGTTTCTGTAACCAACCGTTACAGAAACTGAGTTTGTGTGTTTTAGGAAATTCTTATTTCCCTAAGATTAATGCTCCAAAAGCTAAACCTTCTAATAAGGCACCGATGATAATCATTGCAGTTTGGATTTTTCCAGCTGCTTCAGGTTGACGTGCAATAGATTCCATTGCTTTTCCACCAATTTGACCTAATCCGATACCACCACCGATAACGATTAATCCTGCTCCAATTAAATTGTACATAGTAATTTGATTTTTATATATTAATTAAACAAATTCATTTTTAATTTTAGACAACTACTAATTCGTTCTCTAAAAGGTTTGACTTTCGTCAGAAAATTTATTAGTGATGCTCGTGTTCTTCAACAGCCATACCAATAAATAACGATGATAACATCGTAAAAATAAACGCTTGTAAAAACGCTACTAATATTTCAATTACAGAAATAAATAATGCTAACACTAAAGACAATCCTGTAGAACCAAAAGCTCCGAAGTCTTGTTTTAATGTAATCATTAATGCAATAAGACTCATCACTACGAAGTGACCTGCTGTCATGTTTGCAAATAAACGCACTAATAAAGAGAATGGTTTAATTAACACAAAACCAACTAACTCAATTACTGCTAAAATAGGACGTAATATTACTGGTACACCAGGCATCCATAAAGTATGCGCCCAAAAGTCTTTACTTGCACTAAACAAGTAAATCACTACCGTAAAAATAGCTAAACATGCTGTTACTGCTATTTGACCTGTTACGTTAAATCCTAATGGTGTTAAACCTAATAAGTTTAAGATCCAGATAAAGAAAAACACTGTTAATAAGAAGCCCATAAACTTACGGTACTTTTTCTCTCCAATGTTTGGCTTAGCAATATCGTCACGAACATAAATTACTAACGGTTCTAAAACACGTGCAAAACCCGTTGGAATTGTTTTTCCTTTTTTATAACCTCTTGCTAAAGCAGTAAATCCTAAAAACATTAACAAACCAGTTAATAACATTCCAAAAACTGACTTAGTAATAGAAAAGTCAAACATCACTTTTTTAGCATTTGTCGCATGGTGATCTGCATCAAAATTAACTGCAGTTGCTCCGTCTTCTAATTCGTATATCTTACTGTGCAACTTCACTAAACGTGTATCACCTTGATTTACGATTACTTTCCCTTCATCATCATGATGAAATGCAGACGACATAAATGTTTTTAATCCATTTGATGTCCATACAATAACAGGCAGTGGAAAGCTCACGTGCGCTCCAGTTGCATTGTTAGTATATAAATGAAAATCGTGAGAATCCTTTAAGTGATGTGCAATGTATTCTCTAATTTCAGTAGGCGAATCTACTAACTCACCTTTATGATCATTTTCTCCGTTGTCTGCGAATGCTACAAACGAAGTTAATGTTAAAACTAAAACTGCTATAAACTTGATAGATTTTGTTGCTACCATCATAATTTTTTAAAACTTATAAAATTTATGCTCTGTAAATTTTGTGCAAATGTACGCAATAATTTAAAATACCAAACTCTTTTTTTAATTCAATTTTAAAGAAGAAAACTATTAGAGAATTATTTATGCTAAAAGCCTAAACTATTTACTGTTAAGTAACTTTGCAACCGCAGCCGCTTCCGCAGATAAAAAAACTAAAAAAGGGACAACTAAGCCCACTTTTTCCGCTTGTGTTAAACCAACCTCCGAAAAGATTGAACCTTGAAATAGTAATAAGAAGAATCCCAGCTTAAAACACATTAACATTAAATAAGTATAACCTGCTTGTGTTGGGATATGTTCGGCTGCGAACTCTATTACCGCATATATTAATATGACTGCAATGACATGGAAAGCATAAACACTAAGTAAAGAAAATCTAATATTAGCATCTAAAAGTGTGTTATGTGTAAAAAACGAAAGCGCAAACAAAAGCGCTATTGCAACGGTAACAATAATTATACGTTTAACCATTAGGAATCTTTATTTGTGATTTTTAAAACTTGAAATATAACCGATGCCATTGAAACGAAGACTGCAACTAAAGACACGATTTTATAATACAGCTGATCTTGATTGTTAAACTTAACATCTAACCACTCGCCCAACTTACTACCTAAGTAAATGGTTAATCCCATTTGCAAGCCTATAGAGGTAAAGCGAACAAATTTATTAAGCTGTCTTTTTGGTTTTTTGGTCACCGTTTAAGTCTTTAACTGACGATTTCATTGTACAAGTTACATTAAATACAGCTCCAGGCTCTACCGCTAATTTCTCAGTAAATACTGTACCTTCAATAACTGCTGTACTTTTTAAAGTTAAGGTTCCAGAAATTTTCATTTCTCCTTTAAAAGAACCTTCAAAACGCGCATTTTCACACTCTAAAGTACCATCTATTTTACCATCTTTCCCTACAACTACTTTTCCAGATGATTTAATATTACCTTTTAACTCACCATCAATTCTAATATTCCCAGTACTATTAAAATCACCTGTAATTTGAGTGGTTTTTGCTATAATGTTTTGGTAATTGTTAGAATCTGTATTTTTATCTCGCTTCATTATTTCTGTTATTTGAGGTCTTTATAACTGTTAAAATTCTTATGAATTTGGATGGTTTGGTAGTTTTTAGACGATATTCCTATCGCTTGTCTTTTAATTTTAAACGCTTTTCGGTCTTCTTTACTTCTAGAATTATTTTCTTCTAAGACTACTGAAAACGCTTTAGCGCCTTGATCGCTTGTAATACCATGAACCACAACAAAACGCGTATTTTCATCATAAACATCTTCGGACAAAGATAAATCGTAATAAGCAATTTTCTCTATAGCTTTTGCTAAATTGATTTTAAATTCTGCAATAGCATTAAACTCTTGTGCTGTAAACTGATAAATTGCTTTAAATTTCTTAGCCAATTTCCCGTCTACAAAACTAGTGTCCTTTACGGCATTTAAACTAGCTAAAAGCTTTTTAGCTTGCGAGCCTTCTGGCGTATTAGCATAATCTGTAGCGACTTCGTTTAAAGCCACTTTATAATTTTTATAACCTTTTAGTCGTCCAATAGCCGTTGCTTTTAACAACTGAAATTTAGGCGCAATAGCATCTTCACCAAAAAAGGTGCTATAGGTATCACTTTTAGCAATAACCTCTTTAAAATTTTGTTGCTCCATTAACCTGTAAGTCTTCGCATATAAATATTCTGGACTTTCTTTATCTAATTCTTTAAACGCTTCTGGGTTTAATAAAATTTTAGCATAACGTGATTCTGGATGGTTTTCTATAATGTCTTTCTTATAAAAATCCATTTGAGCACCTTCTTTTAACAACTGGTTAATTTTATACAAGTTATATTTTGAAGGCAATACCAATTTTTCTTCTGGATTACTTTTTAATAAATTTTGGAACTTGCTTTTAGACAATTGGTATTCCTTAAACTTCTCTTTATATATTAAACCTAATTGATAATATGCGTAATTTCTATCTTTAGAAATGCTATCAATTACAGTCTGCTCTGTTGGTATTTTAGAAATGTAAAATTTAGGTTGATACAGCTCCAATGAATCTAAATTAATAGTTTCAGCCTCAACAACCGCTCCTTTTGTACCGCCTTTACTCATTAAAGAAACCCAACGCCAGTTATCGGTATTTTCTCTTTGTCCCCAAACGGATTCAAATTCTTGTTTTCCGTAAGCTACCGTTGTATTATTATAAAAGTAAAAAGCCGAAGTTGGTCCTGGATTAGATTTATTCTTAACAAAAGGTGTTGCTGCTCCCGAACCGCTTTTTAAATTATCATTCAACGCTTTAATTTCAGCTTTTTCTTGTTCTGCAATAGCAACTTGTTTTAAACTGTCTGTATAGTTAGAAAAGTAAGCTAAACGTTGTTCTTTGGTCATACTAACCAAGTTTAAAATACTATCGTTAGCATTGGCTATACCTTCATATAAAATTACATCGTCTAGGTTTTCGCGTTTACGTTTTATAACACGATATGGTTTGCTGTTTACTTTTAAGTTTAGTAATGTACTGTCGTAATACGCACCAGCAGTTTTATACAAAGTTTCATCAAAACTATATTCTGCTAATATTTTATACGTATTTGCAACTAGTTGTTGTTCTTTAGAATTTTGCCTTAATGATTTATTGTAGTAATATTTAGCTAAAGAATCATTACTTGTGTTTTGGTAAAACTGTCCTTTTTGATATAGAATTTTATCTAAAAAAGGTCTGTTTTCATAATACTCTTCCATACGAGTTAGAAGTTCTAAAAACTCTAGTTTGTTTCCAGATTCGTAATCAAAGTTTTTAGTTATTTCGATATAAGCATTTACTAAATACTTTCTAGGAATTTTACGATTTAGCTTTATAACCTCATCAAAAGCCATATTAGCACTGTCTTTATGTTGTAACCTATTATAAAGTTGTCCTTTAATGAAGTTAAAACGTGCTTTTTCAAAATTCTTTTTTGTGTTTTCTGAAGCTATTTTCATTTGAATTAAAGCACTATCAAGCTTTTTAGTATTAATGTAAGCTTGAGACATCATAGAAGTAGCATCGGCTAAATCTTGACCTGTTAATTCTTCTTGAAAAATTAAACGCCTTAAATTTATAATAGCTGTTTCGTCATTTTCTAAACGAATATTGGTTTTTTCACGCCAAATTCTAGCTTGACTAATTTTATCACTACTAGGATATTTATATAAAATGTAATTGAATGCTTCTAATGCTGGAATAAATCTTTGGTCAAAATAACGTGACTTCCCTAATAACAAATAGGCTTCGTCTATTTGTGGGTTCTTTTCTTTACCGTCAATATTCATTCCATGCTTCTGGATAGCTTTAGTCGCTTTTTCCTCGGCACGGGCAAAGTTTTCGTTTTTTGACTCTTGACCAGGCAAGAAAATTTGCTCGTCAATTTGCATACGTTCTACTGGCAAGATTTCCCAATAGTTATCTTGATAAGAATCGTTTACAGTTTGTTGTCCTTTAGTTAAGGCTTCTACACCATTAAACAACACGTTATATTTTGTGGTTAGTGCATGGAAATTTCGAGTTAGAAAGCGGTCTTTTTTTCTAGAACAGCTTTGTAACACCAAAGTAAAAATGCAAGCAATAACAGCTAATTTTGTAACTAATTTCAAAGTGTGTAATGTTTTATTTACATAACTTATTTATTACCGTTATAGTATACATACAACCGTAAGAATGTAAAAGTAAGCATCTTTTTTTTAATAGGTTAAAACACAAGATGTAAATTGTTAAAAATCACTTTTTGTAGTTAAAAAACGAAAATGATAAATATTACACCTCATTCATTAACTTACCTAGCACGAAATTTTATTGAAATAAGTTCAATTAAAAAACTCCAATAACTATAGTATCATACAATAGTTATTGGAGTTTAATTTTTATGTTTAGTGATTTACTTTACGCAAGTTCTTCACCTGAAAAATGTGCTTCTAACTCTTTTAAAGTAGCCGCATTGGTGTTTAAATCTTTTACAACTTCACCTTTTTCTAAAACAACTATACGTTCGCAAACATCGGTAACATGCAACAAATCGTGACTTGACACTAAAACGGTTACGCCTTGTTTTTCGGCTAAATCTTTAATGATCCCTTTTAAACGGATTTGTGTGGTTGGATCTAAGTTAGCAAATGGTTCATCTAAAATAATGACTTCTGGATTACCAATTAAAGCGGCAACAATCCCAGCTTTTTTCTGATTTCCTTTACTTAAATCGCGTAAATATTTCTTCTGATTTAAAATTTCTCCGTGAAAAAAATCTTCAAATTGTGCTAATAATGCATCGACATCACTTTTGTTTTGTCCGCGTAAATCTCCGATGAAATAAAAATATTCTTCCGCAGTTAAATAACCAATTAAAAAGCTTTCGTCTATAAAGGCACTTGTAAATGG
>DAISIZ010000085.1:0-9664 GCA_036821745.1 Aurantibacter sp.
AAAACCACAAGCCGTTAATTTACAAGTCGCTTAATCAAATAGAAGCGAAACTACCCGAAGGGCTTTTTTATCGCGTAAACCGACAACAAATCATCAACCTTAAGCACATACAAAATGTAACACCTTGGTTTAGTGGTAAACTAAAAATGAATTTAAGCAACGCTTTAGAAGTTGAAGTCTCAAGACGACAATCGCAACGTTTTAAGCAGGATTTGGAATTTTAGACACTAATTTCACGGATTCTCACAAATTATTCTTCTGACTGTACTAAAACTATATTGCGTCACTTCGAGTGGTTTTATTTTGAAATGATAATGGTAAATAAAACTGTATCGAGAAGAAGCAAAAAATCCTGAGTTTCAATATTGAAATTCAGGATTTTTTTATGTCTAAACCTATAAACTATCAACTAACGTCTACAAACTAATAACCTTATAAGCTTTTAAACTCATAACCCTTAAACTACCGTCTAATGACTACAAACTAAAGACTAACCGACTAATTAAGCATTTAATCTCTCCCAAAGCATATCTTTAAGAGGCATAAGTCCTTGTTGTGCCACCGATGAAATAAATGTGTAAGGCACTGGCATTTCATTATCCATTTCCTCTTTTAATTCAGCTTCTAATTCTTCGTCTAACATATCGCATTTAGAAATCGCAACGATACGTTCCTTATCTAACATTTCTGGATTGTAACGACGTAATTCATCTAAAAGAATATCGTACTGTTTTTTAATATCTGGCGCATCGGCTGGAATTAAAAATAACAATAACGAGTTACGTTCAATATGACGTAAAAAATAATATCCTAAACCTTTACCTTCGGCTGCGCCTTCAATAATACCAGGAATATCTGCCATTACAAAAGATTGGTAATCACGATGCTCTACAATCCCTAAATTAGGTTTTAAGGTAGTAAACTCATAATCTGCAATTTTGGGTTTCGCAGAGGTTAACACTGATAACAAAGTCGATTTTCCAGCATTAGGAAATCCTACTAAACCAACATCGGCTAATAATTTAAGTTCTAAAGTAATGTACTTTTCTTCTAAAGGAATACCTGGTTGTGCATAACGTGGCGTTTGGTTTGTTGACGTTTTAAAATGCCAATTTCCGCGTCCACCTTTTCCACCTTCGGCAGCAATAAATTCCTCACCTACTTCTGTGATTTCGTGAATCACTTGGTTAGTTTCGGTATCACGAATAACAGTTCCTAATGGCACTTCTAAGTACATATCTTCACCATCGGCACCAGTACTTCTACCACTACTTCCGTGCGAACCGTGACCTGCACGTACGTGACGCTTAAACTTTAAATGTAAAAGTGTCCATAAGTTAGAGTTTCCTCTTAAAATAACGTGTCCTCCACGACCGCCATCACCACCATCGGGTCCACCTTTGGCTATGTATTTTTCTCTATGTAAGTGTGTAGAGCCTTTTCCTCCGTTTCCAGAAGCGACATACATTTTTACGTAGTCTACAAAATTTCCTTCAGTCATCGTGTTAGATTATTATTTATTAATCTATTGTTATTTTTTAAACTGACGTATCAGCTTTCAATTTATTTTAAGTCTTTAGAGTTAACAACAATTGTGTTAGCCCAAATATCACCAAGTCTTTGATGTTTATCTGTATTTTTTATAGTCACAACTGCTATAAGTCCAAAAAAGAACATATCAATTGTATCTAAAAGGTGTCTTTTAAATGATTCACCAAAAGTTAATTTTCGGTTTTCTCCATTTTTAGGAGTAGCCTTTAGACCTACAACTAAATTTCCAAGTGTTTCTCCTGAAAACATTTCAAGCCCAACAGTCATAATCCCCCAGAAAATGACTGGAACTAAAGCTGGGAAACCGCTTACAGAATAAGCGCCTTCAGCATCAGGTTCACCATATAAAAAAACATACGTAAAACAAAACGCGTAAATTATAAAGTAATCAATAAATCCAGCTACATACCTTTTACTTATGTTAGGCTTGGTAGTATCATTTATAAAAGTATCAAATTGACTCATTTAGTTTTCAACTATTTTATTTCAACTTAGATTTTTTTCCTTTAGTAAAATATATTATTGAACCAATAACAGGAATAAAAAGAACCACAAGTACCCAAATAAGTTTGTCGTTGTCTTTAAATTCACTCTTTAAAATACTTAATAAAGCCAAGATTGGTAATAGTAAACCTACCAATAAAGCAATGGCTATAATTAATATTTTAACTGGTGTTATTAACCCTAAAAATACCATTCCTATAATTTATCAATTACAGCGCTAATACGTTCAGTAATATCTTTAATACTACCTACACCATTTACACCGTAATATTTATTTTGCTCAGAATAGAATCCTTTTAAAATAGACGTTTCATCGTAATAAACTTTAATTCTATTTCTAATCACATCTTCGTTTGCATCATCTTTACGACCGCTTGTTTTTCCACGTTCTAATAAACGCTCCACTAAAATTTCATCTTCAACTTCTAATGCAATCATTGCATTAATTTGAGTATCTTTTTTAGTCATTAAAGCATCTAAAGCATCAGCTTGAGCTGTTGTTCTTGGAAAACCATCAAAAATAAAACCTTTAGCATCGGCATTTTTTTCAACCTCAGCTTCTAACATATCAATAGTCACTTGGTCTGGCACTAATTGCCCTTTATCAATAAATGATTTAGCTAAAGTACCTAAAGCGGTTTCGTTTTTAATGTTATATCTAAATACATCACCTGTAGAGATGTGTACTAAGTTATATTTTTCTTTTAAAAATTCGGCTTGTGTTCCTTTACCTGCACCTGGAGGGCCAAATAAGACTAAATTTGTCATATGTGTTGTATTTTTAATTTGATATACTTCTGGCAAATCACGACCTAAACCATTATAGTCTAATCCGTAACCTACAATAAACTTATTAGAAATATCTATGCCAGAATAATGAATTTTAAAATCTTTTTTATAAGCTTCTGGTTTAAAAAATAAAGTGGCAATAATTAATTGCTTCACATTTTCATTTTTAAAAATACGATGTACTTCATTTAACGTATTTCCAGAATCAATAATATCTTCAAGAATAACAACTGTTCTATTTGTTAAATCCTGAGTTAAACCAATTAAACGCTGAATATCTTCAGTAGACTTCACGCCTTCATAAGACGCTAACTTTATAAAAGTCACTTCGCAAGGTTTAGGATATTTCTTAACAAAATCGCTTACAAACATAAACGAACCATTAAGAATCCCAACAAAAACAGGGATTTCATCACCTAAATCGTTAGCAATATCAGTTACCATTTTAGTCACAGCATCGTCAATTTGTTTTGCCGTCTTAAATGGTTTAAACTGTAAGTCCTGAAGCGTAATGGTTTGCATTGGTTTTGTTTAAGGGGTCAAAGATAGTTAAATGCTTTGTGTTATCTATATATAGGTCTATATTTAATAGTACAATTAGTTATAAATAGCTATTTTTGTGCTTCAATTTTTTACTATGAATTATTTTTCTTCAAATTTTAAATTAGGAATTCTTGGTGGCGGACAGTTAGGTAAAATGCTACTATACAACACCACAAAGTTTGACATTACTACTTACATTTTAGACCCAAGTAACGAGGCACCAAGTAAAATAGCTTGTAACCATTTTACACAAGGCGATTTAATGGATTATGATGCGGTTTACAACTTTGGTAAACAGGTAGATGTGTTAACTATTGAAATTGAAAACGTTAATCTTGATGCCTTAGAGCAATTAGAAAAAGAAGGTAAAAAAGTTTATCCAAGTGCGACTACACTTCGAAAAATTCAAAATAAAGCCACACAAAAGTTATTTTATGTGGATAATAATTTACCTACTGCACCTTTTACACGTTTTGCTTTTTTAAGTGAAGTTGAAGATGCCATTTCTAATGGTGGTTTAACTTTACCATTTGTATGGAAAAGTGCACAATTTGGTTATGATGGAAATGGGGTTCAAATAGTAAGAAAAGTTGAAGATTTAGAAGGCTTACCAAAAGGCGAATGTATTGCCGAAGAACTAGTGCCTTTTAAAAACGAATTAGCGGTTATAGTGTCAAGAAACGCTTCTGGGGATGTAAAAACATATCCAGTGGTAGAAATGGAATTTCATCCTGAAGCTAACCAAGTAGAATATGTAATTTGTCCTGCTCGTGTGCCTAACGATATCTTAAAAAAAGCACAAGATGTAGCTTTAAAAACAAGTGAAGCATACAATCACGTTGGTTTATTAGCTGTGGAACTATTCTTAACACAAGACGACCAAATTTTAATTAATGAAGTCGCTCCAAGACCTCACAATTCTGGTCACCAAACTATTGAAGCCAGTTATACTTGCCAGTTTGAACAACACATTCGTGCTATTTTAGATTTACCTTTAGGTGACACTGACAATAAAGTTGCTGGTGTTATGGTAAACTTAGTTGGTGCCGAAAGTCATACCGGAAACGTAGTTTACAAAAACATTGAAAACATAATGGCTTTAAATGGTGTCACACCACACATCTATGGAAAGAAACAAACCAGACCTTTCCGTAAAATGGGACACGTAACTATAGTAAATCCTGATGTAAATAAAGCAAGAGAAATTGCCGAAAGCGTAAAAACTCAAATTGAAGTGATTGCAGAATAAAAAGTAATAGTTTATAATCTAAAAAGTCCTTTACAGTGTATTGTAAAGGACTTTTTTTTTGTGGATTGATTTGTTTTAATTAAAACTTAAAGCCACGAGATAACGGAATCACATCGCCATTTGTCATAAAAACTTCGGTACTGGAATATTGCTTAATGTAGTTTTCATTAACAATATAAGAACGTTGGCATTTTTTAAAATTTGGCGGTAATTCTTGTTGTATTTCAGAGATTTTACCGCGAACAAACTCTTTTTTGGATGTGGTATATAAATTCAAATAATGCCCATCGGACTTTACATAAATTAACTCTTCTAAATAAACTTTAGATTTATTCTTTAGAATAATATAATCGTTAATCACTAAAGACTTTACCGTTTCTAATTTTGTTTTTGTTTTACTGTGTGCAACATTAAGCGTTTCATTTTCTAAATCTAACAAACGATTTTTTCGATCGGTTTTCTTCCAACGCACAAATGAATACAAGGCTAATAAAAAGACTAAAAACAATAGAATACTATAAACTATTCTGTTTTTATAAAAGGTTTCTTTAAAACCAGTTAACTCTTTTATTTTTTTGTCTTTTTCTTTAGTTTGGTAAGCCACATCAATTTCATAGAAGTTGCTGTTTTGCTTAAACTCATCGACTAAACTATCTAATTTTTGAATTCTTAAATCTTCTTGATTTAAATTAATAGTATCTTTAAGACCATAAAAAGCATTTGCTCTATTCATTGCTAAGACACGGTCTATTTTAATTCTAAACTTACTGTTTTTAATTTGTTCAGCTTTACGGATGTAATACAACGCTTTTTTGTAATTTGCGCGGTAATTTTCATTAACAGCTAAATTGATATAACAATAAATCCTATTAATAGTATCCTTTGAGGTTTCTGCATTAGTTAAGGCTTCTAATAAAATATTTTCAGCATCTTGATGTGATTTTCTTCTTATTTGTAAATAACCATAACCTAAAAGCAAACCCGATTTAAATGCCTGATTAGAATTGTAATAGTTGGTACTTTTAACAATACCTATTTCTTTCTGAGCCAATTCGTACTTTGTACTATCTAAAAAATAATCTTTAAAATACTCGTGATGAATTTTTGCTTTCCATTCATCATCTTCATTTTCTTTAGTTTCATTTGCTAATTCACCTAAAAAAAAGCGACGATCCTTTTGGTAATGCTGTTTAGCTGATTCTGTTTTATGAAGCTTAAATAAGAGTTTTTTATAATCCTTTGGATTTAAAGTACCGTTTTCCTTTTGAAATTTATATAACTTATAATACGTTGCATATGAAGAATCTTGACAATTCATTTCTCCATAAATACGAGCAATTTCAAACTGCAAAGTTGGATTATAAGGTTTTAATTTTTGCTGATTTTTCAAATTAACAACCTGCTCTAATTCATTTGCATAATATGCTTTATAAGAAATAGAGTCTAAAGGCATTTGTTGCGCACAAATAACCTGAACAAATAATATAAAGATTAACTTTCTCACAATTTAATTACAAACACCAACAACTCCACCATCTTGGCCATATCTCGGACCTAATAACAGGTCATCTTCTATTTTTATTTCTGAAGGAATACTATCAATTGGAAATACTTTTCCGTCTTTATATCGCTTACAATTTAAACCATAAGTTTCAAATAAAACTCTGAATTTATCAACTACTTTTTTATCTAAAGAGTTAGGATCGTCATCTATAAAATTAAACACTCTATAATTTTTTGGCAATTCCATTTTTGGTTCAGGTTGTACTAAACCGTCAACAAAAAATTTCAGAATATGATTAATTACTGCTACGTCTCCTTGCTTATTTACAATTTTCACTTTCATAATGGTTAGTTTTATTTTGATTAATTGATTTACCCTAAAGTTATAAATTAAAATGAAACAGATTTAAATTTTAAACTTAAAAATAAAAATCCATTACTAAGTAAAACGTAATGGATTTTTAAAATTCAAGTTGGTTAGAACTAATTAAATTGGTTAGAATAGTTGGTCAGACATTTGTTTTAATTCTTTTCCAAAAGTGTAACAAAATCAGCGTTTAGACAAAAATATGTCATGAAATGCAGGTTATATATCGTGAAATGTAAATCGTAAATTGAGTTTACATTTTTTAACCAAAGGATTAATCACCTTAGAAAGATAAGAGAGCATAAAAATCTGTATTTTTGTACTATATATAATTGCAAATTTTAGCAACAACACACAACACGATGAGTAAAATAGCCATAGTAATGGGAAGTAATAGCGACATGCCAGTTATGCAAGACGCTATAGATATTTTAAACGGATTTGATATTGAAATTGAAGTTGATATTGTTTCAGCACACAGAACACCAGAAAAATTATTCGATTTTAGCATGAATGCGCACAAACGAGGCATAAAAGTTATTATTGCAGGCGCAGGTGGCGCAGCACATTTACCTGGAATGGTGGCTTCTATGTCTCCTTTACCAGTAATTGGAGTTCCAGTAAAAAGCAGTAATTCTATTGACGGTTGGGATTCTATCTTGTCTATTTTACAAATGCCTGGTGGCGTCCCTGTAGCTACGGTTGCTTTAAATGGTGCAAAAAATGCTGGTATTTTAGCGGCTCAAATTATTGGAGCAAGCGACAAATGTGTTTTAGACAAGATAATTGCTTATAAAGAAGGTTTAAAAATTAAAGTTGAAGAAGCTGCAAAATCTATAAAATAAAAAAGAGCTCTTGGGAAAGAGCTCTTTTAGTTTTAACCAACTTAAAATGAAAACCAACTAAATCATTTTAACAATACAAATATCTATAAATCAAAAGATTACAAATATTTGCATAATGCAAATTTAAATCTTATTTCGCTGAAACGCAAATAAAATCGTTAAACGGCAAAAATTAAGTTTAAAACATGACGACTCTAACTCAAAAATTTAAAACAGCATACAATTCTGCGCCATTTAAGGCTATAAAAACTGAAGATTTCAAACCAGCAATTATTGCACTTATTAAAGAAGCTAAAGCAGAAATTGATGCTATAACGAACAATAAAGAAACTGCAAGATTTCAAAACACTATTGAAGCCTTAGAGTTTTCTGGACAACAATTAGATCGTGTCATCAGCATATTTTTTAATTTAAATTCAGCTGAAACTAACGATGAGATTCAAAAAATAGCTCAAGAAGTATCACCTTTATTAACTGAATTTGGAAACGACATAACGTTAAACGAAACATTATTTAAACGTGTAAAGTCTGTTTACGATAACAAAGCGCAATTCAATTTAAATACAGAACAAAACACCCTTTTAGATAAAAAATATAAAAGTTTTTCAAGAAATGGTGCTAATTTAAATGATGCAGACAAAGAGAAACTTCGTGCCATAGACAAAAAACAAGCAGCTCTAAAATTAAAATTTGGAGAAAACGTATTAGCAGAAACAAATAAATTTCAGCATTTAATTACAGACGAATCTAAATTAGAAGGTTTACCTGACGGCACAAAAGAAGCAGCAAAACAATTAGCCGAATCTAAAGAATTAAAAGGTTGGCTATTTACGTTAGATTACCCAAGTTACATTCCAGTAATGACTTATAGTTCTAATCGTGAATTACGTAAAACTATGAGTTTAGCGTTTGGAAACAGAGCTTTTAAAAATGATGAATTAGACAATAAACAAATTGTTTTAGACTTAGTAAACTTACGCTACCAACGTGCTAATTTATTAGGTTACGCCACGCATGCTAATTTTGTTTTAGAAGAACGCATGGCTAAAAACCCAGAAACGGTTAAAACATTTTTAAATGATTTATTAAAAAAAGCAAAATCTGCTGCAAAAGAAGAATTTAAAAATTTAAAAGCTTTTGCTAAAGATTTAGATGGCTTAGAAGATTTCCAAAAATGGGATTCTGGTTATTATGCCGAAAAATTAAAACAAAAACTATTTAGCTTAGATGATGAAAAGCTAAAACCATACTTTAAGTTAGAAAACGTAATTGATGGTGCATTTACTGTAGCCAACAAACTATTTAATTTAGAATTTCACGAAATTGATACCGTAGATAAATATCACGAAGATGTTCTTACTTACGAAGTAACAAACACCAAAGGTGAATTTATCGCTTTATTTTATGCTGACTTTTTCCCAAGAGCAGGAAAGCGTAATGGTGCTTGGATGACAAGTTACAAGCCACAATTTATAAAAGATGATATTGAGGAAAGACCACACGTGTCTATTGTATGTAATTTCACAAAACCAACACCAACAAAACCGTCATTATTAACTTTTAATGAAGTGACGACTTTATTCCACGAATTTGGTCACGCTTTACACGGTATGTTGGCAGAAACAACCTACCCAAGTTTATCTGGAACAAGTGTTTTTTGGGATTTTGTTGAATTGCCAAGTCAAGTTTTAGAAAACTGGTGTTACGAGAAAGAAGCCTTAGAATTATTTGCCACACATTACGAAACTGGCGAAGTCATTCCAATGAATTTAGTGGAGAAAATTAAAGAATCTGCAACCTTTAATGAAGGAATGCAAACCTTAAGACAAATTAGTTTTGGACTATTAGATATGTCTTGGCATGGAACAGAAAACCCTGAAGACATTAAAAACGTGAAAGATTTTGAAACCGAAGCCTTTAAAAACACGGCTTTATATCCAGATGTAAAAGAGAGTTGTATGAGTACCGCTTTCGCTCATATATTTCAAGGTGGTTATAGTTCTGGTTATTATAGTTACAAATGGGCCGAAGTTTTAGATGCTGATGCTTTTGAATTATTCCAAGAAACTGGGATTTTTAACGTAGAAACAGGTGCTAAATTTAAAGATCACGTACTAAGTCAAGGTGGAACAGAAAATCCAATGACATTGTATAAACGCTTTAGAGGACAAGAGCCTAAACCAGAAGCTTTATTAAAACGAGCTGGTTTAATTAAGTAATATATTAAAGACCGAAAAACACACTTTCGGTCTTTTTTTGAAAATAAACTTTCAATAATTATTGAAAGTTTAAAATATATTGTATATTTGATCT
>DAISIZ010000086.1:0-9611 GCA_036821745.1 Aurantibacter sp.
AGTTTTATCTGTGTTAATTCGTGAGATTCGTGTCTTTATTTAATAACCTTCTTTAAAATTCCAAACACAGCACGAATAAATGTCGCACTGGTTAATACTTTTACCACAGGATTCATACGTGTGCTTTTTCGTCTTGTTGAGGTACTTCGTCTTGATGTTTTTGCTTTGCGCTCTTTTTCTTTGCGTTCTTCTTCTTCTTGCTTTTCTGCTTTTTCACGGATAGCTTCTGCTTCCTTGATTTTGTCGTTAAGCATTTCGTAGGCACTTTCTCTATCTACTGCTTTATTATATTTCTTAGCCAATTTAGATTGGTCTAAAAGTGTATCAATTTCTTGCTGATTTAAGATATCCATGCGACTCATTGGTGCACGCATCATTGTAGATGCTAATGGTGTTGGTCGTCCTTTTTCATCTAAAGCGCTCACTAAAGCTTCTCCAATTCCTAATGACGTTAAGGTTTCGGCAGTATCGTAATAATCGGTGTCTGGATAATTTTGAGCCGTTAACTTAATCGCTTTTCGGTCTTTAGCAGTAAATGCACGTAAAGCGTGTTGTATTTTTAAACCTAACTGACTTAAAACAGCTTCTGGTACATCGGTAGGATTTTGTGTAACGAAATAAATTCCAACACCTTTACTACGTATTAGTTTTACGATACTTTCAATTTGTCCTAATAACGCTTTAGAGGCATTGTCAAAAATTAAGTGTGCTTCATCAATAAATAAAACTAATTCTGGTTGATCGGCATCACCTTGTTCTGGGAAATTCTCGTAAATTTCAGCTAATAAACTTAACATAAACGTCGAGAATAACTTTGGTTTATCTTGAATATCCGTTAAACGAATAATATTAATATAACCGTTTCCATTTTTGTCGTGACGTGTTAAATCATCAACTTCAAAACTTTTTTCTCCGAAAAATAAATCGCCACCTTGTTCTTCAATTTCAATTAACTTTCTTAAAATTGAAGCCGTAGAGCTTGATGAAATACGACCATATTCTTCGGTAAATTCTTTTTTACCTTCATTAGTCGCGTAGTGTAATATTTTTTTGAAATCTTTTAAATCTAAAAGCGGTAATTTATTATCATCACAATATTTAAAAATCACTGAGATTATTCCAGCTTGTGTTTCGGTAACGTCTAAAATTCTTGAAATTAATACTGGTCCAAACTCGCTAATAGTAGCTCTAAGTCTAACACCATTTTGTTCAGAAAGTGTCATTAATTCTACAGGGAAACCTTTAGCTTTAAAAGGTAAGCCAATTTTTTCGTGACGTTCATCAATTTTAGCGTGTCCAGGACTTGGTTGTGCAATACCACTTAAGTCACCTTTAATATCCATAAGCAATACAGGAATTCCCTTTTCGCTTAAATTTTCGGCTAAAACTTGCAGTGTTTTTGTTTTTCCTGTTCCGGTTGCTCCAGCGATTAAACCGTGACGATTTAACGTTTTTAAAGGTACTTTTACAAACGCATTCTTAACCGTTTGTTCATCTAACATCGCCGATCCTAAAGTGATAAAGTCGCCTTTAAATGTGTTTCCTTCTTCTATATGTTTAAAAAATTCCTCGCTACGAGTCATAAATAATTGTGTTTAGTGTAAAAATACTAATCCTATTTATAATTGAATAGTTTTTTTATTAATAAGTCAGTCTTTTAAGTCGACAGTAAAAGAAGTCATCAGTATGCAGTCATAGGTGTGATCAGTGAGCAGTTAAAGAAGTTATTAGTACGTAGTCATAAATATCGCCGTATAATCTTTAGTCTAAAAGCGTAGCAATCATAAGTCTTTATTCTAACAGCGAAGCGGTCTTTGCTCTTTCATCTAAAAGAAAAACTAAATTTTATCAATTCAACTTTATAACTATCTTTGCAGACTATGGAGAAAACAACTCAAGAACTGGTTAACAAAGGTTTAATGTTGCCTTTAATGGAAGAATTTTATACCATTCAAGGTGAAGGTTTTCACAAAGGAACCGCGGCTTATTTTATTAGAGTTGGTGGTTGTGATGTGGGTTGTCATTGGTGTGACGTTAAAGAAAGTTGGAATGCAAATTTGCATCCGCCAACAAAAACCGAAACCATTGTAGCCAATGCTAAAAAGTATAGCGACACGATTGTAGTAACAGGAGGCGAGCCATTAACTTGGGATATGTCTGCTTTAACTGCCGGTTTAAAAGCCGAAAATATGCAAGTGCATATTGAAACGTCTGGTGCTTACGAATTAAGTGGTGATTGGGATTGGGTTTGTTTATCGCCTAAAAAATTAAAGTTACCTACGCAAAGTGTTTACGATAAAGCCAATGAGTTAAAAGTGATTATTTATAATCAAGATGATTTTAAATTTGCTGAAGAACAAGCATCACGTGTCAACAAAGATTGTATTTTATATTTACAACCAGAATGGAGTAAGCGCGACAAGGTAGTTCCAGAAATTGTAGATTATGTGATGAAAAATCCGCAATGGAAAGTCTCTTTACAAACACATAAGTACTTAAATATTCCATAATATAGTTAAGGTCATTTAGTCTTCAGTTTGTAGTAAAACTGATTAAGTGGCATTATAAATTAGCTAAGTTTAGCTTAAAAAGCATCAAATTCATTACTGAATTTGATGCTTTTTTGGTTTCAATAAGTGCTTAAGTTTTAGATTGTAAACTGAAATTTAATAAATCAATACTTTTGATTATGTATTTGTTTTAAAGTTTGATTAAAAGTTTTAATATGTAACTGGTGTTTGATTTAGTGTTTTAAATTAATATGTATTGACTCATATTTGTAGTGTAATCATAATAAACTAACAGCTATGTGTGGAATTGTATGTGCTTTCGACCTAAAACAAGATTCAGAACAACTAAGACCTAAGGTTTTAGAAATGTCAAAAAAAATAAGACATCGCGGACCAGATTGGAGTGGTATTTATAGCGATGAAAAAGCGATTATGGCTCACGAACGTTTGGCTATTGTAGATCCAGCTTCTGGGAAACAACCGCTTTTTAGTAAGGATAAAAAAATGGTCTTGGCTGCTAATGGCGAAATTTATAACCATAGAGATTTACGTACACAATTTCCGGAGTACGACTTTCAAACAGAAAGTGATTGCGAAGTTATTTTAGCTTTATATAAAGAGAAAGGTGTAAGCTTTATAGATGAAATGAACGGCATTTTTGGTTTTGCGTTATATGATGTTGAAAAGGACGAGTATTTTATTGCTCGTGATCATATGGGGATTATTCCTTTATATGTTGGTTGGGATCAACACGGTACATTTTATGTGGCTTCAGAATTAAAAGCTTTAGAAGGTGTTTGTACTAAAATTGAATTATTTCCACCAGGACATTATTTAAGTAGTAAAGATGGGAAGTTTTTGAAATGGTACCAACGTGATTGGTCAGATTATGATGTGGTTAAAGCTAACGAAACAAGTATTCAAGAAGTAAAACAAGCCTTAGAAGATGCCGTACATAGGCAGTTAATGAGCGATGTACCTTATGGTGTTTTATTGTCTGGCGGATTGGATAGTTCGGTGACTTCGGCTATAGCCAAAAAGTATTCTGAACGACGCATTGAAGCAAACGATAAAGAAAAAGCGTGGTGGCCACAACTGCATAGTTTTTCGGTAGGATTAGATGGTTCTCCAGATTTAGCAGCAGCTCAAAAAGTTGCAGATCATATTGGTACGGTACATCACGAAATTAAATTTACCATTCAAGAAGGTTTAGATGCTATTAAAGATGTGATTTATAACATCGAAACGTATGATATTACCACGATTCGTTCATCGACGCCAATGTATTTAATGGCACGAGTTATAAAATCGATGGGTATAAAAATGGTATTATCTGGTGAAGGTGCCGATGAGATTTTTGGAGGCTATTTATACTTTCATAAAGCGCCAAATGCAAAAGAATTTCACGAAGAAACCGTACGTAAATTAGATAAGCTACATATGTACGATTGTTTACGTGCAAACAAGAGTTTAATGGCTTGGGGAATTGAAGGTCGTGTGCCATTTTTAGACAAAGAATTTATGGATGTCGCTATGCGTATTAACCCACAAGATAAAATGATTAACGGCGAACGTATGGAGAAATGGGTGATTCGTAAAGCGTTTGAAGATATGTTACCTGAAAGTGTAGCGTGGCGACAAAAAGAACAATTTAGTGATGGTGTTGGTTACAGTTGGATTGATACTTTAAAAGAAGTCGTAGAGAAAGAAGTAACCGATGAGCAATTAGCAAACGCCTCTTTTAGATTTCCAATACAAATACCAACAAATAAAGAAGAGTATTATTACCGTGCTATTTTTGAATCGCATTTTCCAAGTGATACGGCTGCTAAAAGTGTACCTCAAGAAGCCAGTGTGGCTTGTAGTACAGCAACCGCTTTAGAATGGGATGAAGCATTTAAAAATATGAACGAACCTTCTGGTAGAGCAATTACTCACGTGCACGATGACGCTTATGTAAAAAAGCAGAAACAAGCCGTTTAAATGTGTGTTTTTGTTTAATTAGTTGAATTATAAATTTTAAAACCTCGCTTTTGCGAGGTTTTTTGTGTTTTAGTAAATCTTACGATTGGAATTGATTTGCTAAAATTAAAAATAAGACGCTTTTTAGCTTGTTTAAGCGGTTTTGTTTAGAATTAACAAATGTTAATAAAACGGTGCTAAATTCATTAAAAACGATAAAAAGTAGTGATTCTTTTAATTATATTTGTTAGCAGTTGATTTTTAGATGTTAAACAAATTTATGTTTGTAGTCAGGCTAAATTCAACTTAAAACATTTTAAAACAATCATTTTTATGAGCGAAGATAAAAAGCCACAATATTCGGCGGATAGTATCCAGGCATTAGAAGGAATGGAGCACGTACGTATGCGTCCTTCTATGTATATTGGAGATGTTGGTGTAAGAGGTTTACACCACTTAGTATATGAAGTTGTAGATAACTCTATTGATGAAGCCTTAGCGGGACATTGTAATAATATTACAGTGACTATTAACGAGGATAATTCTATTACTACCGAAGATGATGGTCGTGGTATTCCAGTAGGAATGCACAAAAAAGAAGGTGTTTCGGCATTGGAAGTTGTAATGACTAAAATTGGTGCCGGTGGAAAGTTCGATAAGGATTCTTATAAAGTTTCTGGTGGACTGCATGGTGTTGGTGTAAGTTGTGTTAACGCATTATCAGACCATTTAAAAGCTACCGTTTATAGAGATGGGAAAATCTGGGAGCAAGAGTACGAGCGTGGTAAAGCAATTTATCCTGTAAAAGCTGTTGGTGATTCTGACCGTAGAGGAACTGTAGTAACTTTTAAGCCAGATGCATCAATCTTTACACAAACTTTAGAATATAACTACGACACGTTAGCAAGTCGTTTACGTGAATTAGCTTACTTAAATAAAGGAATTACGGTTCATTTAATTGATAAGCGAGCGACTAAAGAAGACGGTTCTTTTGAAGGTGAAACATTTCATTCTGAAGAAGGATTAAAAGAATTTATCAAGTTTTTAGATAGTAACCGTGAGCCTTTAATGAAAGAAGCTATTTCTTTTGAAGGTGAAAAGAATGGTACACCAGTTGAGGTGGCTATGATTTATAACACGTCTTATTCTGAAAATTTACATTCTTATGTAAACAATATTAATACTCACGAAGGTGGAACACACTTATCTGGTTTCCGTCGTGGATTAACACATACGCTTAAAAAGTATGCGGATGAATCTGGAATGTTAGACAAATTAAAGTTTGACATTGCTGGAGATGATTTCCGTGAAGGATTAACAGCTATTGTATCGGTAAAAGTTCAAGAACCTCAATTTGAAGGTCAAACTAAAACTAAGTTAGGTAACCGTGAAGTGTCTTCATCTGTAAGTCAAGCGGTTTCTGAAATGTTATCGGACTTCTTAGAAGAAAATCCTGATACAGCTAAAATTATTGTACAAAAAGTAATTTTAGCAGCTCAAGCACGTCACGCGGCTCAAAAAGCCCGTGAAATGGTACAGCGTAAAACGGTAATGAGTATTGGTGGTTTACCTGGGAAATTAAGTGACTGTTCTGAGCAAGATCCTGCAAAATGTGAAGTGTACTTAGTCGAGGGAGATTCGGCAGGTGGAACGGCTAAACAAGGTCGTGATAGAGCTTTTCAAGCTATTTTGCCATTAAGAGGTAAGATTCTTAATGTGGAAAAAGCAATGACACATAAAGTGTTTGAAAACGAAGAGATTAAAAATATCTTCACCGCTTTAGGAGTTACTATTGGAACAGAAGAAGATAGTAAAGCGCTTAACTTATCCAAATTACGTTACCACAAGATCGTGATTATGTGTGATGCCGATATTGATGGTTCTCACATTGAAACGTTAATCTTAACGTTCTTTTTCCGTTACATGAAAGAATTAATTGAAAACGGACATATTTACATTGCAACGCCACCTTTATACTTAGTTAAAAAAGGCGCTAAAAAGCAATATGCTTGGAATGACGAAGAACGTGCAGATATTATGGAACAATATGGTGATGGCGCAAAGATTCAACGTTATAAAGGTTTAGGAGAGATGAATGCGGAACAATTATGGGATACAACTATGAATCCTGAATTTAGAACACTTCGTCAAATCCAAATTGATAATGGGATAGAGGCCGATCGTGTATTCTCTATGTTAATGGGAGATGAAGTACCGCCAAGACGTGAGTTTATTGAGAAGAATGCAGTTTATGCTAATATTGATGCGTAAGTTATTATTGCTCTTCTTTTGTATGAACGCTTATTTTGTTCATGCACAATTTCAAGATGTAAGCGCAGTAGCAAGTGATTTAATATTTTTAACAGAAAAATATATATCGCCTGCTGCTGAAGCTTCAGTTTATCAGGCTTTTGGAGGTTGGTATACTGATGTTGCACCCAAAGACCTTTTTGAGGTTGAATTAGCCCTTCAATATAATATGTTAATCGTTCCAAGTAGAAGCAGGAGCTTTTATGTTAATGAAGCCGAGCTTCAGAATGTTTCTATTTTAGGTCCTCAAACTTCTGCGCAATTACCTACCGCTTTAGGGAACGATAATATAGTCGCTTTACAAGGAACTATTAATGGTGGTGTGTTTGAATTTGATGCACCAGAAGGTATTAATAATAAAACTATTAAGCATAGTCAATTACAAGCAACTGTTGGTTTATGGAAAAACACCAATGTTATTGTTAGGTATGCGCCTAACCTTAAAATAAACGATGCCAATTATCAGTCTTATGGTGTTGGTGTTTCTCATAATTTGAATCAATGGATTAAACCGCTAAAAACATCAAGTTATCATTTAGGCGTGTTATTTAATTACGTGTCTACTTCTGTGGATGATACATTTAATCCAGTAGATTTAAGTCTTGGGACTATTAATGGCATTCTTGTAAATGGAGAAACCTTTGGTTTTAGTGTTTTGGGCTCTAAAAGCTATAAGAAATTTCGTTTTTTAACTTCACTAAGTTTGGCATCTTCTAAGTTTGATTATGAGGTTAGTGGGAATGGTGATTTTTTATTAGGAATTCTAAATTCTTCATTAGCTAGGTTAAATACTTCTAAAGTTAATTTTAAAGGTGATGTAGGAGTTGTTTATAAATTAAATGACTTTTCATTGAGTAGTATGTTTACTTTTGGGAACTATTATAATTTCAATATGGGGATTAATTATAGTTTTAATAAGAAAAAATAGATTTGTTATATAGAATGCAAAAAGCGCTTAAGTCTTATCTTAAGCGCTTTTGTCTTTTTATAGATCTTACTTGTTTAGTGTATATTCATACGTTTAAAACCTTGATTATTATGCTGAAAACACAATAATATTTGCTACTTTTGTTCCACTTTTTTTAAAGAACAAAACATTAAATAATTAATAAAAAAAATAAAATGAAAGTAACAGTAGTTGGAGCAGGAGCAGTAGGTGCAAGTTGTGCAGAGTATATTGCAATTAAAGATTTTGCAAGTGAAGTTGTATTATTAGATATTAAAGAAGGTTTTGCTGAAGGTAAAGCAATGGATTTAATGCAAACCGCTTCATTAAACGGTTTTGATACTAAAATTACTGGTGTTACTAACGATTATACAAAAACAGCAGGATCTGATGTTTGTGTAATTACTTCAGGAATTCCAAGAAAACCAGGAATGACACGTGAGGAATTAATCGGAATTAACGCAGGAATTGTAAAGTCAGTATCTGCAAGTTTAATCGAGTATTCTCCAAACACAATTATTATCGTAGTATCTAACCCAATGGATACAATGACGTATTTAGTTCATAAAACAACTAGTTTACCAAAAAGTAGAATTATAGGAATGGGTGGAGCTTTAGATTCTGCACGTTTCAAGTACCGTTTAGCTGAAGCTTTAGGAGCACCTATTAGCGATGTTGATGGAATGGTAATTGGTGGTCACTCAGACAAAGGAATGGTACCATTAATTGGTAAAGCAGCAAGAAACAGTGTTAAAGTTTCTGAGTTCTTATCTCAAGAGCGTATGGACCAAGTCGTACAAGATACTAAAGTTGGTGGAGCTACATTAACTGGTTTATTAGGAACATCTGCATGGTATGCACCAGGAGCAGCGGTATCTGGAATGGTTCAAGCAATTGCTTGTGATACTAAAAAGATTTTCCCTTGTTCAGCATTATTAGATGGTGAGTTTGGTTTAAGCGATTTATCAATTGGTGTACCATGTGTATTAGGTGCAAACGGAATTGAGAAAATTGTTGAAATTAGCTTAACTGATGCTGAAAAAGCAAAATTAGCTGAGTCTGCTGAAGGTGTTAAGAAAACTAACGGGTTATTAGACCTATAATATATTTCTAAAATGAAAAAAGTAAGTTTAATCCTTGCCTTAATTTGTTCTTTTACAATTTTTGCTCAAGGTAATATAGAAGAAGGTATTGTAACTTCAGTTCAAAAAATGTCTAGTCCTAATCCAGAAGTTAGCACTCAGTTAGCAATGGTTGGAGATGTTGTTACGATTACTGAGTTTAAAGCAAGCAAGTCGCGTTCTCAACTATCTAGTATTATGATGGGTAACGTTACAACTATTATAGATGCTGATGCTCAAAAGACTTTAGTGTTAACGGATAACCCAACTATGGGTAAAACGTTTACGTTAACAGATATTAAAACGGAAGACGAAGCAAAACAAAAGTTTGAAGTTACTAAAGGCGAAGCGTCTAAAACAATTTTAGGTTATGACTGTGAGCAGTACATTGTTACAACAAAACAACAAGGTGCTGAAATTAAAATGACCGTTTTTACTACTGATAAAGTGAAAGCTCAAAGTCAGCAAACAAAGGCTATGGGATCTAAGCTTAAAGGATATCCAATGTACATGAAGATTGAAATGAATCAACAAGGTATGGATATGGTTATTGAAAGTGAAGTCACTAAAATTGAAGCTACAACTATTGATGATGCAATATTTTCTTTAGATGTGCCAGAAGGTTATAAAGAGTCTAAAATGCCACAAATGGGAGGACAATAGTCATTGGGCTTCTTATTTTAAAACAACTAAAGCAAGCTTATCTTAAGCTTGCTTTTTTTATGAATATAATTAAAGACTAATCAATTAAAGAATATATGG
>DAISIZ010000087.1:0-9581 GCA_036821745.1 Aurantibacter sp.
GAGCAACTATTTTAAAGGTATTGGTGTAGCTAAATTAGATACCGTAATTGTATCACAACCTAAGTACATGAAAGCTTTAAACAGCATTTTAGACAAAGGTAATGTTAGTGATTGGAAAGCTTATTTACGATGGTCTGCTTTTAATGGTGCAGCAGGACGTTTAAGTACTGAGCTTGAAAAAGCAAACTGGGATTTTTATAGCAAAGAATTACGTGGTTCTAAAAAGCAACGTCCACAAGAAGAGCGTGCTTTAGGTACTTTAAACTGGACTATTGGTGAAGCTTTAGGAAAGTTATATGTAGATAGAATGTTTCCTGCTGAAGCTAAAGTTAAAGCTGAAAAAATGATTAAAAATGTCATTTTAGCTTTTGAAGGTCGTATTAATAATTTAGACTGGATGAGTGCCGAAACAAAAGAAAAAGCCATTGAAAAACTTAAAGCTACAACCGTTAAAATAGCTTATCCGGATAAATGGAAAGACTATTCTGCTTTAGAAGTGGCTAGTGTAGAAACTGGAGGAACTTATTTAACGAATATGTTAAATGCGAGAAAATGGAATTTCAAGAAAGGTTTAGCTAAGTTAGGAAACCCGGTAGATAAGACTGAATGGGGTATGGCGCCACAAATTGTGAACGCATACTTTAACCCAAGTTATAACGAAATTGTATTTCCTGCTGCTATTTTACAACCACCATTTTACAATTACACAGCCGATGACGCTGTAAATTATGGAGGTATTGGCGCAGTAATTGGACACGAAATTTCACATAGTTTTGACGACTCTGGTGCGCGTTATGATAAAAACGGAAATTTAAATAACTGGTGGACTGACAAAGATTTATCGCAATTTGAAGCTTTAGGAAAAGCTTTAGCAGATCAATATAGTGCGATTGAAGTTTTACCAGGAACTAACATTAATGGAGGATTTACTTTAGGTGAGAATATTGGTGATTTAGGTGGTGTATTAGCTGCTTATGACGCCATGCAAATGAGTTTTAAAGCTGAAGGTAAGCCAGAAAAAATTGATGGATTTACTGCAGAGCAACGTTTCTTTATGAGTTGGGCAACCGTTTGGCGTACAAAAATGCATGACGCTGCTTTAAAGAATAAAATTAAAACCGATCCGCATTCTCCAGGAATGAATCGTGCCGTACAACCTTTGTTAAATATCGATTCGTTTTACGAAGCTTTTGGTATTAAAGAAGGTGATAAAATGTACATTGCACCAGAAGATCGTGTGAGAATTTGGTAATATAAAAATATGACATCTTTAGGTGATTAATTAAAAAATCCGAGTTAGAAATTCTAACTCGGATTTTTTGTGTTGTAATATTATGTGCGCTTTACTAAGGCATAATAGTCGCCTTCCAAAGGCAAATAACCTTGGTTGTAAACAAAGTAATACACGGTTCCAGCTTTTGTGGTGTAAATACTTGTAAAGTGGTTAAAATCGAAGCCTAAATCGTTTAGTTTACTTTTAGACGTTTTTGTCTTTTGCTCCGGATTTAATTGCTCCAGAATACGCCAGTTTTTACGAAGCTTGTTGTTAATGTTTCTAATTAAATTAACAGAATCCTTATTGTTTCGATTGTTATGATTGTTTCTACAACCATCACTACAAAACTTTTTATCTATTCTCCCTATAATTTTATCGCCACATTCTGGACAAGCTCTTTGCATAAAACGTCTTTAATTTGAGTATAATTTAACAATTTTAAATTAAAAAGCCTTCAAAACTTATGTGTTTTGAAGGCTTAAAACTTAGTCGTTCTTTTTATTTCGCAGTAATAGGCGATGTTTTTAAAATATCATCATCGCTTATGTTATGGAACCGGTATGTTTTTCCTTTGTAATACCAAGTTGAAGAACCTTTAGAGCCATCATATTTAGTAAATGTAAAAGTAGCAGTGTTACTTTGTATGTCTATTTTAAAAGTATTTACCTTAGGTTCGCTCCATTTTTTACTATACTTACTATAATTAGAACGTGTAATTCTATAAGTATTAGTTCCCGTTTTTACCCAGCTTGATTTTTGGTAAAAACTATTAAGTTGACTGTTTTTAAAGTTGCCGTCGTTAAAAAAGCCAAAGACAGGAAATACATTTTTATCATAGTTTTTGTTGTACTCTTTAGTTACCCAATAGCCAACAACGTGATCTTTTTTTATTCCAATACTATCTTTGTAAATGGCTTTAACCATTTTTAGTTCACCGCAACTCTTTTTAGATTCTTTGTTATATTTTTCTATTACGGCTTTCATACGCTCTTCTATAAAAAAAGCTTCTTGTTTACTACGTTTATAGGTTTTGCCTTCATAATTATAGGCATCTTGCTTAGCATCACATAGCAAGCGGTAGTATTTAGCGCATAAAATTGCTGGTGTTGCAATATCCCAAGATTGTGCAGTGTCTGCAATACCTTGGTATTTTTTTGCTAGTTGTTTTTCTTCTGGGCATTGAGAATAACTTATTGAAGTAATACTTAATGCAAACAGAAAGACTAAATGTTTTAATTTCATAATAAAATAGATTTATTTGTTAAAGCGAAACAGACCAAATTTGTTTTTTAGACTCAAGATTAAACATTATGTAGTCTAACCCATCAAAATAAACGGCATACTTGTCATTAAAAATAGTTGCTGTTTTTGTCCCAATAAAATCATAGGTGTCTTCATTAGTTGTTATTTTTAATTCGCAACTTGAATCGTCTAAAAGCTGTTCTTGCCAAACCTTTAAGTCTTTTATTGTTTTAGAAAATTGATTAGGTATGAATGAAATAACAAAGTTAGTGTCATCTACAGTTGGTTGATGCATTATAGCATAGATGTGTCCACGTTCAAAGCCAAATTCATTTTCAGAGATATTAACTGGAAAATTTATTTCTTTTATTGTTTCTCCATTGTCTAATGAAACAGCCTCTATAGTAATGTTAGAAAAATCTTTTGGGGCTTACTAAAATATAGCTTTCCATTAGATAAATTTGGCATTCCTCCAACGGCATAATTTTCGGCATTAAATTTTTTAATCTCTTTCGTCGTTTTATTATTCACATCAAAAGTTTCAATAGTAACCATTGTTAAGTTTTTTGAATACTTAGGGTTTAATACTTTGTATTTTTTTGATTCTTTAAATTGAATAGAAAAAGATCCAATACCATTTTTTGTAATACCAAAAGGAATGATTTGCAGATTTGGGTCTATGTAATCAGATTTTTTCATAGTTTGAATTTCTGTGAATTTGTAGCTATCTAAAACCTCTCCAGATGTAGCATTAATTTTATAACCATAGTGTCTTGTTTGGGCATAAAATACATTCTCATCATTTATTTTACTTTTAAACCAAACAGGTTCTTCAAGTTTGGCTGTAAATTGAATATTGCCGGTTTTGACATCAATACCTGTTATGATGTTTGATGTAAAGCTGGAATGAATTAAGATAGGGTCTGTATTGGCATTTGTAAACTGAATGCTAAACATTAGAAAAAATGTAATTAAATACTTCATTGTTAATTGTTTTTAGTTAGTAATTTGCTTTTATATAAAGTGATATTTTTATCATCTTTAATTGCTTCATAAAGCTTGTATTTTAAAAGAATTAATCTTTTACTGTTTGGATGTTCTTTTTCTAAAACGGTAACGTCATTTATTGCTCCTTGATAGTTTTCTTTTTTATATTTCATAAAAGCTAATTGAAATTTAAAATCATCATGATTGTAAAATTTAGTCTTTGCTATAATGTTTACATAGTGCATTTTTTTAATTTTGATAGCTAACTTCTTGGCATCTTTGTAAGCATTTGTTCTTATTAAAATTTCTAACTTATTTAATCTAATCCATGGACCATACATATCTTGGTTTAATGGATTGTCAATATTAAGTTGTATTGCTTCGTTAATTAAGAGTTTTGCATCTTCAAAATTTCCTTCTTTTGATAGTAGTATTGCTTCTACTGTTTTTTCTACGGCAAGTGATTGTCCAAGACTATTTTTGTATTCTTGATCAGAAAACCCATGAGCTTTTTTTCGGCTTTTTTTAAGTGCATATGCTGTATTAAATTTTTTATGGTTATCATTCAACCATTTTATAAACTCAAGTTCTTGTCTTGCTTGTGCTAAGTCATTAGTTTTTATGTACGATAATATTCCTGCAGCTGTCATAGCTACAGTTTCGTGTCTCCAGGTGCCATTTATTTCGTAATCAATATTTGGAATGTCTATGTAAAAAAGTAAGAATCCTGTATTATCCTTAGATTTTAAATATTCTTTAATTTGTTGATAATACTTAATACTCCCAAAATAATTTTTGTCTTTATAAGCAGTCGCTAAAAGTTTAAAAGCATCTATATCATTAACATCATAGTTGTTTTTAATTTCTAATTCGTTTGCTTTTTTAAAGTTGCCTTGTTTCTTATAGTATTTAGCTTTGTAGTGGTTTACGTTATTAAGGACTCTACCAAAGGCTTTACCTTTATTTCCTAAATGTTTGTACGAAGGGTTGTTATAAAGCTTCTCGTAATTAGTTATTTTATTTATTGAAAAATCTAAACCGTTATTTGAAAAATTGTCTTCAATTTCTTTTGCTGTGTTCCTAACTTCATCAATGGTCATGTCTGGAGATGTGTTTAAATATTTTAATACGAGTAACCTATTTGTCACAGTTCCTTTTTCATAGGTAGCAATGTTTTTTTCTAATGTTGAAATGTTGTTCATCATTTTTTTGTCGAAATCAAAATAAGTGGGTAAGGCATTAATTTGATTGTAAACTAGCTCAATGTCATTGTTAATTTTTCTAATGGCACGTTTCCCTTCTTCTTGTTCTGGGGATGGTTTATCGGTTATTAAATTAAAAATACCTTCTACAATTTTCGCACCTTGTGCTAAGTTTTCAACAAAGTTAAATTCATCTACATCTAAAATGTTTAGAGCTTTAAAAATTTCACGACCTTTAGAGAAGGTTTGTTTAGTTTCGTTTAAATCTGAAACTAATTTTTTAAAATTAGCATTTTTGGAGTTTGAAGATAGTTGGTTTAGCAACTGCATATACTCGTCTTTTATTAATAAACCTCTTTTTTTATCTATAGGTTTTTTAGCAGATTTTTGGAAGTTTGCTTGACTATCATTAGTTCTACATTGTCTTCCGTCTAGAGGTTGCGTTTGTATAATAGGATCATTAGATACTTTATAGGCATGATAATTATTATGATTTATTTTCATTTCTTTTACTAAGCTTGAAATTCTTTGAGAATTCGTTCCAGAAACACATTCGCAATATGCTCTAAAAAAACCTTTACCAAATTGCTGGCTGTCTTGAGCATTTTTATAAAATGTTTGTGCTTCAGTGGTGCATCCTAATAGATCTTCGGCAGTTTTAATATTTGCAGAGCCTCCTTGTAAACAAGTGCTTTTTGTATAGATTTTAGTCGTTGGTTGTAGATTTCCAAGTGGCGATAAATCTTTCTTGTAAATTTTACCTTTTACAATGTAATTGTCCGTGTAGTGAGACTTGTTTTCAAAAATAGTACTACTAAGTTCCTTAGCTGTATTTTCATCAGACGTTCCAGATTCGCATTCGCAAACTGCTTTCCAGTATTTAGCAATACTTTCTAAGTGACTTGCGGTTAGCTTATTATTGTCTTGTGATGTGTTGCGGCTTTCTAATGTGTTTATTAAGGAACCATTGCTTGTATTGTAAGTGTTACAAATATTTTGGGCGTAGGTATAACTAATGTTGAGTAACAATAATATTATAATGTAACCTTTCTTATTCATAATAATTGCCTTTAAACTGTCTTTTAACAGAGGCAAGTTATTACAAAAGTGAAAGCTATGAAATACCTAAAATTATGTATTTTTTAAAAGTAAGTTGGTTACAGTACGTAGATGATTTGTTCTCTCTTTTTAGTCAATTATATGACTAAAAGATGCGTAAATAAAATTTGTTGAATTGTCTTCAGAAACAACCTCAAACTTCAAGTCTTTAAATTCAGCATTAAAACGACCTTTGCCTTCTGTTTCTTTTAGTTTTTCTAATCCTTTCTATTTTGTTATTTGTAAGGGTAAAGTAGCGCAAAGTCCATCGCCTTGTATATAAAAGTATAGGTAGGTATTATTATTATCTACTTTATAATCTTGTAACCAGTATCTTAGTTTAGCTTTGTCAATTGTATTTAATTGATTGGCTAACTCTTTTTTATAGTTTTCCGTTCTAGGCTGGTTATCATTAAAAATTGAGTTCGTATTATTACAATTTGGTCTGTCACAAGCGAAAAAAATAAGTACGCAAGCGACTATTAGTAATTTAGTTTTCATAATTAGAGTTAATTTGTATGCTTTTGTTACTAACGTCCTATTTTTTAAAATAGTACGCTATCTCTAAAAGTTTACTATTTAGTTAAAGTGTTTCTGTTTGAAAACTATAATTCATATTAAATAAGGTTTATAGCTGTGCTGTCAGGATTAAGATTATTTATTTTTTCTCTTTTCGTAAAATCTTATCCATTTTACGACCTTTTGCTAATTCATCTATTAACTTTTCCAGCATTCTACATTTTTTATAAACTTCAAATTGGTCTTCGATTTCCTCAATACGGTAACCACAAACCACACCTTTTATTAAATGTGAATTAGGATGAAGCTCCGTGTTTTTAAACACCGTTTTATAAGTCGCTTTTTCTTCAATTAAGGTATTTATTTTATCAGTATTAAATCCAGTTAACCATTCTATTACTTGGTTTAGTTCCTCTTTGGTTCTCCCATTTTTAACTAACCTATTTAGGTACAACGGATAAATAGTTCCAAAAACCATTTTCTCTACTTGTTTGTTTTTTTCTGCGGTAACTTTCATACTTTTTAATTAATTTAATTCATAAATATACAAAATACTACAAATACCAATTCCTCAATAAAACCAATACTATAGTCGACAACAAATGATTACAAACGATATTAAGTGCGTAAATACCGTTTGTAATTTGCTTCCTGTTTTAGCTTTGCAGTGTTGGATAGAACGAATGATATCTAACGTAATTAAAACTTTATCTTATGAATACGTTAAGAAACAAAGTACAGTTAATTGGAAACTTAGGTCAAGAGCCAGAAATTGTAAATTTAGACTCAGGAAAAAAGTTGGCAAAATTTAGTTTAGCCACAAACGAAACTTATAAAAATGCCAATGGCGAAAAAGTTGTAGACACACAATGGCACAATATAATCGCTTGGGGAAAAACAGCAGACATTGTAGAGAAATATGTTTCTAAAGGCAAAGAAATCGCCATAGAAGGAAAGCTAACTTCAAGAAGCTACGAGGCCAAAGAAGGCGAAAAACGTTACGTTACAGAAGTAGTATGTAGTGAGCTTTTAATGCTTGGTGCGAAATAAAAATAATCTAACCAACTCAAAAACAAAAAAGCCGAAACTTCTAATTCGTATTAAAAGTTTCGGCTTTACTATTTTATAATGTGCTATACCTAAAGTATAAAGACAATAGCTTAATGCTTAAAGCAAAAAAACTATCGTTTAAAAATACAATACACTGGGAAATGATCACTATAACCACCTTTGTATCTCTTACCAACATAAGTTCGGTAAGGTGTGCCTTTATAATCGCCTTCTTGTTGTTTTAAAAAATTGGCATCAAAAATATTAGCTTTGCTAAAACGTAAACGTTTGGCTTTGCGCTCAAAATAATTAGAAGAAATAATCATTTGGTCAAATAAATTCCAATCGCCACGATGCACGGTTGTACCTCTATCAATAGACAATAAGGTATCCATTGGATTAAATAACTGGTTGTCATTAACTAACCTTTTAATGCTTTTAGCACTTGGGTCATCGTTAAAATCGCCCATAATAACCAACTTCGCATTTTCGTTTTGTTGCTTAATATGTTTAACAATGGCGCTTAATTTTTTAGACGCTACTATACGTTTGTGCTCTGTTTCTTCATCTCCAGTTCGTCGTGATGGCCAATGGTTGACTATAAAATCAATTTTTTCATTTAAAAAAGTGCCGTAAACGTGTAAAATATCGCGTGTATAATCTGGACTACCATCATCATCTCTTAAAACAATATTATAAACTTGAGACGTTATTACGGTAAACTTTGTACTATCATATAAAAAAGCGACATCAATCCCGCGTTCGTCTTTAGAGTCGTAATGCACAAATTTGTAATTGCTATTTTGTAAATCATCAGACGCAATTAAATCACCTAAAACCTGTTCGTTTTCAACTTCGGCTAAACCAATAATAGCAGGATGACTTTTTGTTTCTTCTAAACCAATTTGCGATATCGCATAACTTATTTTTTTAAGCTTGTTTTTATAACGTTTAAGCGTCCAACGTTTTTCCGAAGTTTCGGTAAAATCGCTGTCGTGTTTGTGTTGCTCATCGTAAATATCAAATAAATTTTCAATATTATAAAAAGCAAAGCAATGGCTCTTTTTGCGTTTAAAAAAGTTTAATTTCAAGATAAATTATTTTTAATAAGGCTAAAAATACAAAATTATAGTTGCTTGTAATTGCGTAACTTTGTGCTATATTAAATTATATGTTAGAAAAGAAAGACATAAGCTTAGAACGTTGTGTGTTAATTGGTGTAATTACCCAAGACCAGAACGAAGAAAAGTCAGAAGAATATTTAGACGAATTAGAGTTTTTAACCTTCACCGCTGGTGGAGAATCTCTAAAACGCTTTACCCAAAAAATGGAAAAGCCTAATCCTAAAACCTTTTTAGGAACAGGTAAGTTAGACGATGTTAAAAATTACATTGCCGACAATGCCATAGATACCGCAATTTTTGATGACGAATTATCGGCGTCACAACAACGAAATATAGGTGAAATCTTAGAATGCAAAATTTTAGATAGAACCAATTTAATCTTAGATATTTTTGCTCAGCGCGCACAAACCAGTTACGCACGTACGCAAGTAGAATTAGCACAATGCGAATATTTACTGCCACGTTTAAGAGGTATGTGGACGCACTTAGAACGCCAAAAAGGTGGAATTGGAATGCGCGGACCTGGAGAAACCGAAATTGAAACCGATAGACGTATTGTACGCGATAAAATTGCCTTGCTAAAAGCCAAAATTAAGGTGATAGACAAGCAACAAGCTGTACAACGTGGTAATCGTGGTAAAATGGTGCGTGTCGCTTTAGTAGGTTACACCAACGTGGGAAAATCGACACTTATGAATACCGTAAGTAAGAGTAAAGTCTTTGCCGAAAACAAGCTGTTTGCCACTTTAGACACCACGGTTCGTAAAGTCGTTATCCAAAATTTACCATTTTTATTAAGTGATACTGTAGGGTTTATCAGGAAATTACCAACCCAATTGGTAGACAGTTTTAAAAGTACCTTAGATGAGGTTCGTGAAGCCGATTTATTACTTCACGTAGTTGATATTTCGCATCCAAACTTTGAAGATCATATTGCGTCGGTAAACAAAATTTTAGGCGAAATAAAAGGTGCCGATAAGCCAACCATAATGGTGTTTAATAAAATTGATAGCTACCAACCAGAGCCTTTTGACGAGACCGATTTAATTGCCATTCGTACCGGTTTACACTACTCATTAGACG
>DAISIZ010000088.1:0-9555 GCA_036821745.1 Aurantibacter sp.
GTGATGCTCTACCCCTGAGCTACTTTCGCATTATATTATGAACATACAATATTGCTATTGCGAGTGCAAATATATGCTTATTCTTTCTTTATCAAAATCTTTTTTATCAAAAAAACCACAAAAAACTATAACACACTAAATATGTTACAATTATGGCTTTACGTGAGTTACAAAAAAACTACTAATTAGTCTTAAAAACAACTTTTTTTAACTTCAAATTAAGCTTTAACATTATTAACCAACAAACGCTTTATTTCATTAAGCTTCATTAATGCTTCAACTGGCGTTAAAGTATTAATATCTAAAGTGGTTATTTCTTCTTTTACACGTTCTAAAAGAGGATCGTCTAAATTAAAAAAGCTTAATTGCATTTCATCATCTTGCAACTGCTTCACTTTATCAGTTAACTGTTCGCTTGAATGCGATTTTTCTAACTTCTTTAAAATCTTATTAGCACGCTTTAAAACCAACTGTGGCATTCCTGCCATTTTCGCCACGTGAATTCCAAAACTATGTTCGCTTCCGCCTTCTACAAGTTTACGTAAAAACAACACATTGTCTTTTAATTCTTTTACTGAAACATTAAAGTTCTTGATACGCGAAAATGTTTCTGTCATTTCATTTAATTCGTGATAATGCGTAGCAAAAAGTGTTTTTGGTTTCCCCGGATGTTCGTGTAGGTACTCACTAATTGCCCAAGCAATCGAAATACCATCGTAAGTACTTGTACCACGACCAATTTCATCTAACAACACCAAACTACGTTTACTTAAATTATTAAGTATAGAAGCGGTTTCATTCATTTCAACCATAAAAGTAGATTCTCCCATCGAAATATTATCACTCGCGCCTACACGCGTAAATATCTTATCGACCACACCAATTTTAGCAGATTCTGCAGGCACAAAACTTCCTATTTGTGCTAACAATACAATTAATGCGGTTTGACGTAATATTGCCGACTTACCAGACATATTGGGCCCAGTAATCATAATAATTTGTTGCGATTCCGTATTTAACGTAACGCTATTAGTGATATAAGTATCGCCTAAAGGCAATTGTTTTTCAATAACAGGATGACGACCTTCTTTTATTTCTAAATCGAACGAATCGTCTAAAACAGGATACACATAATTATTTTCGTTAGCCAACTGAGCAAAACCAGACAAGACATCTACTTTAGCGACTAAAAATGCATTTTGTTGTACCGATTTGATATATTGATTCATCCAAATCACTAATTCTAAAAACAGTTTCTGTTCAATCACAGAAATACGTTCTTCGGCTCCTAAAATTTTAGCTTCGTATTCTTTAAGTTCTTCGGTAATGTAACGCTCGGCATTTACTAAAGTTTGCTTACGTATCCATTCTTCGGGTACTTTATCTTTATGTGTATTTCTAACTTCTATGTAGTAACCAAAGACATTATTTGACGCGATTTTAAGCGACGTAATTCCTGTACGCTCACTTTCGCGCTCCAACATTTTATCTAAATAATCTTTTCCTGAAGTTGACAACGCACGTAACTCATCTAATTCTGCCGAAAAACCTGAAGCAATCGTGCGACCTTTTAAAATATTTACTGGCGCATCTTCACTTATGGTTTCTTTAATTTTATCGCGTAACAAATCACACGACTGTAAATTCTCACCTATAATACGTAACGATTCATTTTCACACTGACTCGCAATTGCTTTTATGGGCACAATGGCTTCTAAAGAATTTTTAAGTTGAATAACCTCACGTGGACACACTTTTTGCGTGGCAATTTTAGAAATTAAACGTTCTAAATCCCCTAATTGTTTTAAGTTATTTTGAATATCATATAAGGTATCCGAATCACTTTTTAAATAAGATACCACTTCGTGACGTTGCGTGATTTTTGTAATATCTTTTAATGGCAAGGCTAACCAACGTTTTAATAAACGTCCGCCCATTGGCGAAATGGTTTTATCAATAACATTTAAAAGTGTCACCGCATTATTATTGGTAGAATTATATAATTCTAAATTTCTAATGGTAAAACGATCCATCCAAACGTAATCGTCTTCGGCAATTCTACCTATAGAACTAATGTGTTCTAATTTATGGTGTTGTGTTTCACCTAAATAATGCAAAATAGCACCCGAAGCAATAATTCCTTCTTCTAAATCTTCAACCCCAAAACCTTTTAAGGAAACGGTATCAAAATGTTTTAATAAGGTTTCATTACAATAATCGGTTTTAAAAACCCAGTCTTCTAAATTAAAGGTGTGGAAATCATTTCCAAAAGCATCATTAAATTGCGTACGCTTTTGTTTAGCTACGATAATTTCACTCGGATTAAAGTTTTGCAATAACTTATCGATATAATCACGATTTCCTTGAGAGGTTAAAAACTCTCCTGTAGAAATATCTAAAAATGAAATCCCAATATTAAGTTTCCCAAAATACACACTACACAAAAAATTGTTGGTTTTTGTGTTTAAAACCTCATCATTTAAAGCAACACCTGGCGTTACCAATTCGGTTACACCACGCTTTACAATAGTTTTTGTTTGCTTAGGGTCTTCTAACTGATCACAAATTGCAACACGTTCGCCAGCCTTAACTAATTTTGGTAAATAGGTATTTAATGAATGATGCGGAAAACCAGCCAATTCAATTTCGCTTTCGCTACCTGCACCACGTTTAGTTAGGATAATCCCTAATATACCAGCCGTTTTAACTGCATCTTGACCAAAGGTTTCGTAAAAATCGCCCACACGAAATAATAATAAAGCATCTGGATACTTTACTTTAATGGCATTATACTGCTTCATTAAAGGGGTTTCTTTTTTCGTTTTTTTAGCCAAGGGTTAAAATATTTTAGTGTTATTTTTGTAGCCGTATTGCAGTTGCAATGTAATTAATATTTAAAGGGTTTTAAAACGAAACATCTTGAATTTATGCTGATTTATTCACAATTAGCTAGTATAAATTCAACTTAAAATCCATTAAAACTGAAGACCACAATGAGAAAATTAAAAAATAGCGAACTGGAACGATTAAGTGTAGACGATTTTAAATCGGTTGAAAAAACACCAATTATTATCGTTTTAGACAATATTAGAAGTTTAAATAATATTGGATCTGTGTTTAGAACCAGTGATGCCTTTTTAATTGAAAAAATTTACTTGTGTGGTATAACTGCAACGCCACCGCATAAAGACATTAATAAAACCGCTTTAGGCAGTACCGATACGGTAACTTGGGAACACGTTGAAGACACTGAAATGCTTATTGAAACACTTCAAAAAGATGGCGTGACTGTTTGTAGTATTGAACAAGCTGAAAACGCAACAATGCTAAATGATTTTAAAGTTGAAAGCAACAAAACCTATGCATTAGTTTTTGGAAATGAAGTTAAAGGTGTACAACAAACGGTAGTTAGTAAAAGTGATGCCGTGATTGAAATTCCTCAATTTGGAACAAAACATTCTTTAAACATCTCAGTAAGTTGTGGTGTGGTTGTTTGGGATATTTTTTCTAAGCTTCAAGCGAAGTAAGCACCTTTAATTTTGTAATCAATCCTTCAGTTGATTTCAATTGGTTAATTTCTGAAGTAGACATAAAAACACTAAAGTCTACTTCTTCTAGTTCTATGATGATGGGATAATCGAATATTTCTCCGTGTTTCGCTTCAAACTCATCACTATGAAGAAATTCAAAATTAATTTTTGATGTTTTTGTGAAAGATTTCCACATTTTATTTTCAGTAAATGTATCGTGAGTTATGGTACACAATTGACATTGATACGTTGATGGTTTAAATAATTTATGAGCGATATCTATAACAGAATTATTCCATCCGGATTTTGCATTATAAACGAAGATTAATGTCATAATTATATAGTCTTCTGTTTACATAAAAACTTTCAGCTAAAACTCTTTTTTTTGAATCTCGTCTAATGGCGACACTAAAGATTTTAAAACTTCAACCTTACCATTCGTATAAAATTTTTGGATTGATTTTTCATTTGAATTATTCTCTAAATCAAACTGACTTAAAATATGTTTGGTTTGAATAGCTACTGCATCACCAGAATCTATAATCTTAATGTGTTGTGGCAACAAAGCTTCTAACTGCGGAATCAAATACGGATAATGTGTACAACCTAAAACCAAATAATCAATATTAGCTTCTACCATTGGCTCTAAATAAGATTTCAACAACATCGTCATTTCATCTGAATACAATTTTCCAGATTCTATTAAAGGTACAATACCTTCACCTACTTGCTCTATGATTTTAACATTAGCTTTATAAATACTTGAAGCTTCTTGAAACAATGCACTACTTAAGGTACCTTTAGTCGCTAAAATACCAATGGTTTTCGTTTTAGTATTTAAACTCGCTGGTTTAATCGCGGGTTCGATACCAATAAATGGGACATTATAAGTTTCTCTTAAAAAACTAATAGCATTTGTTGTTGCTGTATTACAAGCCACAACAATAAGTTTACAATTTTGCTCTAATAAAAACTCGGTATTATTTTTAGAACGATTAATAATCCAATCTTTTCCTTTTGGCCCATAAGGCGCGTTTGCGCTGTCCGCTAAATAAATAGTAGACTCATTAGGTAACAACTCGTGAATTGCCTTAAATATAGATGTACCACCTACACCAGAATCAAATAAACCTATGGGATTTTTACGCATGGTATAAAACTAAAAAAAGCTGACTAAAGATAGTCAGCTTTTTTAAAATATTTAGAATATTAAATCTAATTAGTATCCTAATTCTTTTTTAACATCTGCTAAAAGGTTTTTACCTTCAGCCATAATAACGCCTCCACCTTGAGCAGAATCTAATACATACTGAAAACCTTGAGATTTTGCTACTTTTAAAATCGCTGCTTTAGCCTTGTCTGTAATTGGCTTTAATAAATCAGCTTGCTTTTTTTGTAACTCTTGGTTAGAACCATTTTGAAACTTTTGGATGTTTTGTTTCATAGTTTCAACCTCAACTAAACGTTTTTGATTTTCTTCATCTGTTTTTGTTGCTGCTTCTTTTTCGTATTGTTTCATTTTGTTTTGAAACTCAGCAACCATAGACTGGTAATCTTTCTCGTAAGTTTTACCTAAAGCTTCCAATTCTTTTTCTGCCGATTTCATTTCTGGCATAGTAGATACTAATTCTGTAGTATTTATATGAGCAACCTTAGATTGTGCTGTAGATAATGTTGTAGCAGATAAAAATAATACTGCTGCGAATAATAAAGATTTAAAATGTTTCATTGTAATAATTGTATTTGTGTGTTATAATTAATAGTTAATTGGGATCTGTTCCTCCTTTATTTTCTTTTGCCTTAGCTCTTTCGGCTTCTCTAGCTTTTCTTTTTTCTTCTAATGCTTGCTGACGTTTTAATTTATTAGCTTCTCTAGCTTTACGTTTTGTTTCTAATTGCTGTGCTCTTGTTTGTTTTGGTGACGCTTCGTTTTTTTCATCTTCACTTACACTTGGTGCAGCACTTTTATCTCCCGAACCTGCATTATTCTCTTTTTCCTTTAATTTCTCTTGACGCTCTTTTAATTTAGCCTCACGAGCAGCTTCACGTTGTATTTTTAAAGCTTCACGTTTTGCAGCATACACTGAGTCACGAGTTGCTTTTTTTGCATCTAATATTTTTTGACGTTCATTTTGAGATTCAGATTTTTCTTCTTCTACTGTTTCTTCTTTCTCAGCTTCACGCTTTTCTTTTCTACTTGTCGCTTGTTTACGTTTTGATGTTCTAGTAATTGTTCTTAAAACAACATCACTTATATCATACTTTTCCGCAGAATACAACATGACTACATCAGCTGACTTATCGAAAACAAAATCGTATTTTCTTTTCTTAGAGATATCTTGTACCGCTTGAAAAATTTGATCTTGAACAGGTTGCATTAGTTGCTTTCTTTGAATAACTAAATCACCACTTGGACCAAAACGCTTCTGTTGATACTCAACAATTTCTTTTTCTTCAAAAGATAAATCCTCTAAGCGCTCATCATATAATTCTTTAGTCAATAATGCTTTTTCATTATTTAAAGCTTCGCGACGTTGCTTAATCTTATTCAATTTACCTTCTACCTCAACTTTCCATTTCTGAACTTTTGAACCTAACTGAGCCGTTGCTTGTTGGTATTCTGGCACATTATTTAATATATACTCTGTGTCTATATAAGCTATTTTAGCACCGCCACGCTGTGCTATAGAAAACTGCGTACATAAAACACCTACAAGGGCAAATAAAAGAACGTTTAATTTCATCTTAATTGTTTTTTTGTTTCAGACTTAAAGCTTAAAATTTGTTTTTAGACTTTAGTGTCTCAAAATAACGAATTTTTAATTTAAAAATTATAATGTCTTAAATGAAATTACGATTAACACAAAGAAAATACCGTGCCAAAGTTTTTTAAGATTTAAAAACAAATAGTGTTTAGATTAAAATTGTTGTCCGATAATAAAGTGAATTTCTTGACCATTTCTAACTGTTTGCCCTGGTAATGGGTCAAATCCGTAAGCAAAATCAACACCTAATAAACCAAATGCTGGCATAAAAATTCTAACTCCTAAACCTGCAGAACGCTTTAACTGAAATGGATCGAAATCTTTAAAGTTGTTAAATGCATTTCCGGCTTCTAGGAAACCTAAGGCATAAATTTTAGCACTTTGCTTTAATGTAATAGGGTAACGCAACTCTAAAGAGAATTTATTATAAATAGTTCCTCCATCTCTAGAAACATTTCCGTCATCGTCAACAGGTTGTAAAGATTGATCACCATAACCTCTTAAAGCTACAGCTTCTCTTCCATCTAAACTATAAGAACCTAAACCAGTTCCTCCAACAAAGAAACGCTCGAATGGGATAACACCTCTATCTTGATTGTAAGCCCCTAAGAAACCAAATTCTGTACTTGGCCTAAGTACTAACTTACCAATAGTTTGAGTGTACCATTCTGCTTTAAACTTAACTTTATAAAATTCTAACCATTTAAAACGTTCTTGGTCAATTTCGGCAATTCTAGCATTGGCTGCAGTTCTTCTGTTTGTCGAAGCATTAGCATCAGCCGCAATAATTGAGTTTGCTTCTCTTTCATCTTTTAAAGCGCCATAGTCTACATTATTAAATAATGAATATGGTAACGATAATTTTGCTGTTGCAGAAAAGTTAGACCCTTTTGTTGGAAACACAGGATCGTTAGCTGTATTATTTCTACTTAAACCAATTGTGTAGGATAAATTATTAGATGAACCATCTCCAAACGTAAATAAACCAGTATTGTAGTTCTTTAAGTTATAATGTTGGTAACTTACTGCTTGTGATAATGTAAAATAATCATCTGGAGCAGCTAAACGTTTAGCTAAACCAAAAGTCACACCTGTAATATTAAAACGTTTGCTTTTGTCTGCATTTCTAGTTGCCGGGTCGAATAAGAATTGTTGCGTATGCGAAACAGACGTAGAAAACTGAACTGGCTTTTTACCTCCTAACCAAGGCTCAGTAAATGAAAAACTATACGTTCTAAAGAAACGACTTGCTTGTAAACGTAATGACAATTTTTGTCCATCTCCTGCTGGTAATGGTGTATAAGCATCTTTCTTAAAGATATCTTTTAAAGAGAAGTTGTTAAACGATAAACCTAAGGTTCCAATAAAACCTCCTCCACCGTAACCACCTTGTAGTTCGATTTGGCTTGCTCCTGCTTCAACAACAGCATACTCCATATCTATCTTACCATCTTCTGGGTTAGGATTTTTAAAATTAGGCGTTAACTGTTCCGCATCAAAGAATCCTAATTGACTTAATTCTCTAATAGTACGCACTACATTTGCTTTACTATATAATTCTCCTGGTCTTGTACGTAATTCTCTATAAATAACGTGATCATTTGTTCTGTTATTTCCTGTTACGGAAACCTTATCAAAATAAACAGGTTTACCTTCAGAAATACGAATTTCAATATCAATAACTTGTCCTTCAGCATTAATTTCTACTGGGTTAACTGTTGAGAATAAGTATCCGAAATTTTGATATTGATTAGTAATATCTAAAGCATCAGGCTTAGAAGCATCTGAAATACGTTTTTGTAATTCAATACCATTATATACATCTCCTTTTTCAATTCCTAAAAGACGTCTTAAGTAATCATCAGAATAAACCGTATTACCTACAAAAGTGATATCTCCAAAGTAATATTTCTCACCTTCTTCAACTTTAATATTTAAAGCAACACGATCTTTACCTTTAACAACCAAAGTGTCAGAAATTATACGTGCATCACGGTAACCAGTTTCTTTATATTTATTTATAATACTTATTAAGTCTTCTTTAAAATCGGCTTTAATAAATTTAGAACGTTTCCATAATCTAAATGGATTAGCTCTTTTAGTATTTTTCATTGCTTTCCTAAGCTTTTTATCGCTTAAAAAATCATTACCTTCAAATGTAATTGAAGACACTTTAACTTTAGAGCCTTTATCGATATTCAAAAGCATATCAACTCTACTTTTCTTAGTCGAGTTTTCACTTACAGCAGAAGTAATTAAATTTACTTTAGCTCCTAAATATCCATCTTTCTTGTATTTGTTTTCAAGATAGTTTTTAGTCGTCGTAATTAAGTTCTCAGTAACCTTCACTCCTTTAGTAAGGCTATTTTCTTTAATTAAGGTTTCCTTTTTACCTTTTCTAATACCTTTAATAGTTAACTCATTTAATTCTGGTAAATCAGATAAACGAATTTCTAGATAAGCAACATCACCTTCTGTTTTTAATAAATAGACTTCAATATCTGCAAACAAGTTAGATTTCCATAATTTCCTGATGGCTTTACTAATATTTTCTCCAGGTATTTTAATTTCAGAACCTTTACGTAATCCAGAATATGTTACAATAGTTTGCGCACTAAAAGTCGTGTTTCCTTTTACTGAAATTTCGGCTAATGTGTAGGTTTTACCATCCTCGTAACTAAGCTCTTGGGCTCCTAATAATTGACTAAATAATGCGATTAGGACGACTAAAACGTATTTTAAATTTGTTTTCAATGGTAAATATTTAGGTAATTTGTTCACTTGTTTTTCCAAACCTTCGTTCTCTTTTTTGATATTCTTTTATGGCCTCTACTAAATGCTCTTGACTAAAATCTGGCCAAAGCACATCTATAAAGTAAAGCTCAGCATAAGCTATTTGCCATAATAAAAAATTACTAATACGTTGCTCACCACTGGTGCGTATTAGCAAATCTACATCTGGTAAATTTTGCGTGTAAAGATGCTCATTTATTAATGATTCGTCTATGTTTTCACACGAAATTATATTATTTTTAACTTTATCGCTTATTTCTGTAACAGCTGACACCAATTCTTCACGAGAACCATAACTTAAAGCTAAGGTTAAAGTCATTCTAGAATTATGTGCTGTCTTTTCTATAACATCTAACAATTCGTTATGCACTTTTTTAGGTAGGTTTTTTAAACTACCTATAGCGTTTAATTTAATATTGTTGTCTTGAAGTGTTTTTATTTCTTTTTTAAGCGACGACACTAATAAG
>DAISIZ010000089.1:0-9372 GCA_036821745.1 Aurantibacter sp.
CTCGTCGTCATACTCATAAATATAACCTTTGGCCAAGTAACCATCAACTTTAGATAAGGCTTCTAACTCGTTAGCATATTTTAACGATTTGCTTTTACTTCCGCCAATAAGTCCTGGCAATTGCATATACAATTCAACTAAAGCCCAACGCGCATCTATATGTTTTGGATCTAATTGCGAGGCTTTTAAAAATGAACTTTTAACATCGCCAATTAAGCCTAATGCCGAAAATTTATTGACTATTAAAGCTTTCATTCCGGTTGCGCCACCAAACTTATAATGGTAATTCGCCACATTAGGTTTTGCTTTTACCAATTTTTCGTACTGCCCTATCGCTTCATCCCATTTTTTCTGATGACCATAAGCATCGCCCAATAGCTCAATAAGTTCTAAATTATTAGCATTGGTTTCCAGTTCTTTTTCCAAAATAGCCTCAGCCTTTCCAAACGATTTTTCGTTTAAAAAAGATTTAGCTTGCTCTAACTTAGACTGCGAAAAGCCTATAGAAACCGTTAATAAGAAGATGATTAAAAAGCGCATTTATTAAAATTGTTTTACAAATGTAACAATCTGTTGGTATTATTTTTGTTTAAGTAACGTTAATATCATTCACTTAAAAAAAACGTAAGTTCACTAAGTGAAACGGGTTATTGCCTCATTTAGTGTTTTTCAATGCTGAATAAAGCCTAACTTTAATTCAAAACACATTACTAATGAATCCATTAAAACTAACTATTATCGCTATATTTTTCACCTTTATAAGTCAAGCTCAAAACAACGATTATTCCAAATTATGGAAAAAAGTTGAAGCTTTTGAAAATGAAGGTTTGCCTAAATCGGCTTTAAAAGAAGTTGAAGCTATTGAAAAATTAGCTTTAAAATCAGATAACAAAGCGCAACAAATAAAAACCCTACTATTTAAAAGCAAGTATGCGTTAACGCTTGAAGAAGATGCGCAACTAAGTATTATTACCGATTTTAAAACGGCAATTTCTAAAACCGAAACGCCAACAAAAAACGTCCTGCAAAATTTATTAGCCACATTATACTGGCAGTATTTTAATAAAAACCGTTACAAGTTTTATAACCGCACCAAAACAGAATCTAAAGTTGATGAAACCGATTTTAGAACTTGGGATTTAGAAACACTGTTTAATGAAATTCATAGGTATTACGATGCCTCATTAAACAACGGATTAATACTACAACAAACACCAATTAATCAGTTTGACGCTTTAATTATTAAAGGCGATCACGACCATTTACGTCCAACCGTTTTTGATGTTTTAAGCCATAATGCCTTAACGTTTTATAAAACGACCGAAAATAACATTACAAAACCTACCGAAACCTTTACGATAAATAATAGCGATTATTTAAAATCGGCAACAGATTTTGTGCAACTAAAATTAAGTTCTCCAGAAAAAAACGCCTCACAATTTAAGGCCTTAAAAACCTACCAAGAACTCATTAATTTTCATTTAAAAAGCAAAAATCACGAAGCTTTGGCTATTGTAAATACAGAGCGTTATCATTTTGTAAACGACCATTGTAATATTAGTAATAAACAAGAACTTATTCTAAATAGTTTAACTAAAGAGCAAAACAACAGCAATCATCCAGATGCATTAGCGATTTACAATTACGAAGTTGCCAATCAGTTTTACATACAAGGTTCGACATACAACGCTAACCAAAATACTACGCATCAATTTAAGTTAAAAGAGGCTTTAAATTTATGTGACCAAAACATTAAAAACAATCCTAAAAGTATTGGCGCTAAAAAGAGCGAGTATCTTAAAGCCTTAATTTTAAAACAGCATCTAAGAATTCAAAATTTAAGCAATGTTAGCGTGAACACTATCAATAAGTTTTTAGTGAATTACAAAAATATTTCGGATTTAGATTTTACGGTTTACAAAGTAAGTAATCAGGAAATAGAACGATTTAATAAGATTTATAGAGAAGATGAAAAGAAAGCCTTCATTAAAAAATTAAAAGCTTACAAAAATTGGTCATCAACCTTAAAAAGCGAGAACGATTACCAAAGTCATTCTATTGAATTATTATTACCAAGATTAGATGCTGGACAGTATATTATTAAAGCGAACAGCAAAAACAAAAACGTTTTAGCCTTTGCTACAAATAGCATTCAGGTTACTGATTTAGCTTATTTAGAAAGTGAAGATAACGAGCAAAAATATGTTCAGGTTATCCACAGAAAAACAGGAAAACCTATTCCTAATGCTAAAGTTGAATTACAGTTTTTTAAACATAGAACCGAAATACAATCTTTAAGCCTAAGCACAAATCAAAAAGGAATTGTTGCCTTTAAAAAAGCGAATTACAACCGCCATCAATACAATATTAAATTGATGCATAATGGTCAAACCGCTTATTTTAACAACCATTACATTAATTACTATCCATACCAAGAAAATAATAACACAAGCTACCAATTATTCTCATTTACCGACAGAAGTATTTACAGACCTGGACAAACGGTTTATTTTAAATCCATTGCTTTAAAAACCGAAAACAACAGTTCTCAAGTAGTCGAAAACACTAAAATTGAAGCGATATTATTTAACACAAATGATGAAGAAGTGAGCAAACAAAGTTTCACAACCAATGCTTATGGTTCAATTTCTGGCGAATTCATTTTACCAAACAACGGTTTAAATGGCGAATACTACATTGAATTAGAATCAAAAAACAACAACTATTTTGATGATGAAATATATTTTTCTGTGGAAGAATATAAGCGTCCAAAATTTGAAACAACCTTTTTGCCAGTAACCGAAACTTACAAATTAAACGATAGCATTACTGTAAAAGGAAAAGCCAATGCTTTTGCTGGAAGTTCTATTAGTAACGCCAAAGTGGTTTACAAAGTGACTCGTGAAGTGATTTATCCTATTTGGAACCGTTGGTCAAGACCTGCTTACCAAAATTCGCCAAGTCAAGAGATGGCTTTTGGAGAAACAACCACCAATGATAAAGGCGAATTTGACATCCAATTCAAAGCAATTCCAGATGATTTAGCCGATGCTAAAAACAAACCTGTTTTTAATTATAAAGTCACTGCCGATGTTACAGACATTAACGGCGAAACAAGAAGCGAAACCACTACTGTAAAAGTTGGTTTTCACGCTTTAGAAGCTTCAATTTTAGTGAATAACACGATTAACAAACTTGAAAAAGACCATAGTATTACGATAAACACACAGAATCTTAACGGACAATTTACACCTGCAAAAGGAAGTCTTAGCGTTTATAAACTACAGGCGCCAAATCGTGTTTTAAAAGCAAAAACTTGGCAAACTCCAGATTACAAACAATTAAGCGAAAAGGAATATACCGAGTTGTTTCCTTACGATGCTTATAACAATGAACACGATAGTAGAAATTGGGTATTAGGCGAATTGGCGTTTACAACAGATTTCAATACCGAAAAAGAAACGACAATAAATTTACCGCAACTAAAAAAATGGCAATCAGGATTATACCGTATTGTTTTAAATACCAAAGACGCCTTTAATCAAGAAGTAAAAGCCGAAGTTGAAACAACTTTATTCAGTACAAAAGATAAAACGCCTGCGGATAATAAACTGTTTACTGCGCAATTAAATCAAACTGAATACGCACCAAATGACGAAGCTGAACTTCAACTAAAAACCTCAGCAGATTGTTTATTTGTAACCATAAGAGTAGAAAAAGACCAAACCGTTATAAGTGAAGACATTATTGAGTTAAATAAAAATACTAAGACTTTAAAATATCCTATAAGTACTAAAGATTTTGGCGGATTTACCATTCACTATGCTTATGTGTTTGAAAACACAGTTACTAACCAAAGTCTGTTTGTAAATGTACCCTATCCAAACCCTAAATTATATATTGAAACAACCACATTTAGAGATAAATTGCAACCTGGAAGCGACGAAACTTGGTCCTTTAAAATTACTGGCGAAAACAAAGAAAAAGCTACTGCCGAAGTTTTAGCAAGTATGTACGATGCGTCTTTAGATGAATTTAAATCGCACCAATGGAATTTTAACCCAAGAAGACCACGAAACAACCGTAGTATGTATCGTAATAATGGCAACCATAGTTTTGGTCTTGCTAATTTTAGAGTCTTCCAAAACTACAATTATGGTAGAGCTTACAGCTTTAGACAAAGTCGTATAAATTGGTATGGGTTAGGTTTTGGTTTTAGCAACATAATAGTTACCGATTTAGGAATTAGAAGAAAAAAAGATGAGATAACAACCGCATATCAAACAGTAAAGGTTGAAGAATCTGAAATGAAAGTAGCTGACTCTCCAAATGTCGTTCAATCTTTAGCAGGTAAAGCATCTGGATTACAAATAAATCAAAACGAAAATGGCGTTTTGGGAGAGACAAGAATTGTACTTAGAGGAAATCGCTCACTAAGTGGTAAAAACCAAGCATTAATAGTTGTTGATGGTAAAATTATTAGTGCAAAATATTTAGTAAATCTTGATCCTAATCAAATAGCAAGTACAAATGTACTTAAAGGTGCTTCTGGTTCTGCTCTTTACGGTTCACAAGGAGCAAATGGTGTTATTGTAGTCACTACAAAAGGTAGCTATGTTTCAAATAATCAAGAAGACTTCACCAAAGTTAAAATTCGTAAAAACTTACAAGAAACCGCGTTTTTCTTCCCTAAGTTAAGCACAGATAAAAATGGTAATGTAAGTTTCAACTTTACAACGCCAGAAGCATTAACCCAATGGAACCTTAATTTATTAGCTCATAATAAAAAAGGTGAATTTGCTCAGAAACGTTTGCAAACCGTGACTCAAAAAGAGCTAATGGTAATTCCTAATGCGCCACGTTTTTTACGTCAAGGTGATCAAATTGTAATTAGCACAAAAATTGCCAATTTAAGTGATAAAGACTTATCTGGTCAAGCGGTGCTTCAATTGTTTGATGGCTTAACAGGACAATCTATAGATGCCGATCTAAGTAATAGTAATAATCAGAAAGCATTTTCAGTTTCAGCTAAAAATAACACACAAGTATCGTGGTTATTAAACATTCCAGAAACAGTTCAAGCCGTGCAATACAAAGTGATTGCAAAATCAGGACAATTTAGTGATGGCGAACAAAACTTGTTACCGGTTTTAACCAACAGAATGTTAGTGACTGAAAGTTTACCAATGCACATTAAAACAGGTGAAACAAAAACCTTCGTGCTAGACAAATTAAAAACCAACACAAGTAAAACGCTTAAACATCACAAACTAAGTTTAGAAATAACAAGTAATCCTGCTTGGTATGCGGTACAAGCGTTGCCGTACTTAATGGAATATCCGTACCAATGTAATGAGCAAACGTTTAGTCGTTATTATGCAAATGCATTGGCAACTCATATTGCGAATAGTAATCCAAGAATTCAAGATGTTTTTAAACAATGGAAAAATAGCGACGCCTTACTATCTAACTTAGAAAAAAACGAAGAATTAAAATCTATTTTAATTGAAGAAACGCCTTGGTTACGTGATGCACAAAGTGAAAGCGAACAGAAAAAACGAATTGCTTTATTATTCGACTTAAATAAAATGAAGCAAGAGTTAGATGGCGCTTTATTAAAGTTGAAAAATAATCAAATGACATCTGGTGCTTGGTCTTGGTTCGGGAATTACCGCGAAAACCGCTACATCACACAACACATCATTACTGGCTTTGGTCATTTAAATAAACTTAATGTTTTTGCCGATAGCGAAACATCTACCAATACCGCTATTGGAACACAATCCAGAACTGAGATGATTCAAAAAGCTATTGGCTATTTAGATCAAGAATTTTTAGATGAATACAATAGGTTAAAACGCATAAAAGGCATCAATTTAAAAGACGACCATTTAAGTATGAGTCAGCTGTATTATTTATATATGCGTAGTTTTTATCCTAATATTAAAAAGAGTAACGCTGTTAAAAAAGCAAGTGATTATTATACCAAACAAATTGGTAAATATTGGTTAAAACGTCCGTTATATGCCAAAGGATTAATGGCATTAATTAGCTTTAGAGCTGAAGATAAAAAAACGTCGACTAAAATATTACAGTCGTTAAAAGAAAATAGTATTACCAGTGATGAACTTGGGATGTATTGGAAAGAAAACACCAACTCTTATTACTGGCATCAAGCCTCAATTGAAACGCAATCGCTATTAATTGAAGCGTTTTCAGAAATTGAAAATGACACCAAAACGATTGATAACCTTAAAATTTGGTTGCTTAAAAACAAGCAAACGAACCAATGGAAAACCACCAAAGCGACCACAAATGCTATTTATGCGTTGTTATTACAAGGTAGCGATTGGTTAAGTGTAAACGAAAGTGTTTCGGTAATGGTTGGTAAAAAACCTATTCCAAAGGAAAAGTTAGACCAAGTAAACATTGAAGCTGGAACTGGCTATTTTAAAACCAGTTGGAATGCCAACGAAATCATACCAGATTTAGCCGAAGTGAGCCTAACTAAAAAAGATAAAGGCATTGCTTGGGGAAGTTTATACTGGCAATATTTTGAAGATTTAGACCAAATAACACCAGCAAAAACGCCGTTACAACTTAGTAAGAAATTATTCTTAAAAACGAATACTAAAACAGGTGAAGTTATTTCAGAAATTAAATCAGACACCAAATTAAAAGTCGGTGATTTAATTCGTGTTCGCATAGAATTACGTAGCGACAGAACAATGGAATTTGTGCATTTAAAAGATATGCGCGCATCTGGTTTAGAGCCAACAAACGTACTTTCTAAATACAAATACCAAGATGGTTTAGGCTATTATGAAAGTACAAAAGACGCCAGCACAAATTTCTTTTTTGATGTGTTACCAAAAGGTATTTATGTCTTTGAATATGATTTACGCGTTAACAATGCCGGAAACTTTAGCAACGGAATTTCAAGTATACAATGTATGTACGCACCAGAATTTACAAGTCATAGTGAAGGTGTTAGGGTTTCTATAGATACTGAGTAGTTAAGTTGTTTCGCAAGAAGCAAGAAGCAAGACTATAAAATCCTGAATTTCAATAATGAAATTCAGGATTTTTTTTCTTCTAAACTTTTAAACTCTTAAACCAATAACCTTATAACCCCATAACCTCACAACAAAAAACCACTCATCATCTCAAACAACCACTCGTCATATTTTTAAAAAATAACGTTGCCCTTGTAAATATCTTTGGTGTATCACTAAAACACAAAAGCTATGACACGACTAATCATTTATGTAATTTTCACAGCAATTACTTTTACAACCAACTTAATTGCTCAAGAAGCAAGACCACAAGAACCAATAGGAGAATTAAATTACACATCGGTAGATGTGACATTTGCTAATCCTGAAGCTAACAACATTAAATTAGCAGGTACATTAACCTTACCAAAAGGTGTAAAAAACCCAGCCGTAGCTATTTTAATTTCTGGTTCTGGACCACAAAATCGCGATAGTTATATTAAATCGTTTAACCACAAACCATTTTTGGTATTATCGCATTACTTAACCCAACAAGGCATTGCCGTTTTACGTTACGACGACAGAGGAATTGCCGAAAGCGAAGGCGATCATAACAGTGCAACGTCACTTGACTTTGCAAGCGATGTGACTTCTGCAGTAAATTATTTAAAAACAAGAAGCGACATTAATCCAAATAAAATTGGACTTATTGGTCATAGCGAAGGTGGCTTAATTGCACCTATTGTTGCATCGGCAAATAAAGATGTGGCATTTGCCGTTTTATTGGCTGGTCCTGGCGTAGATGGCGCAACTGTATTGGAAACGCAATATCGTAAAAGTATGGAATTACGTGGCGTACCAAAAGCAAGTATTGACGAGAATGAAAAACTAACCACGATTATTTACGGCGTTATAAAAAACAATACCGACGAAGAAATTATTAAAACTAAAATCACCAAACAACTAAAAGAATTTAAAGTGAATAACCCAGATTCACCTATTTCGCCAATGATAACGGATACAATGATTAATCAGCAATTAGGGATTTTACAATTAAAATGGGTTTGTGCTTTTATTCGTATTGATCCAGTAGATTATTTATCTAAAACCAACTGTCCTGTATTAGCATTAAATGGTAGTAAAGATGTGCAAGTGGTTTCGGAATTAAACTTAAACGGTATAAAAAAAGGTTTAGAGCAAGCACAAAATAAAGATTTGACCATTAAAGAGTTAGAAGGTTTAAATCATTTATTTCAAAAAGCGGAAACAGGAAGCGTTGAAGAATATGCAAAAATTGAAGAAACCTATAATCCAGAAGCCTTATCTTTAATTTCAAATTGGATTAACAAACGCTTTTAATTATGAATCAAGTACACTACAAAAAATCGCAATTTGGTATTCTAATCACCGTTGTATTATGCTTAGTTAGTGTCGTAACTATTGGTTTTTACGTTACGCAAATGGGAGAAAATCCTGTTTCTAATTATCCAATTATTGGGCTAATCGTTTTATTTGGGTTACTAATTCTTTGCTTTTACAAGCTTACTATTACCATTACAGACACAAAAATTGAAGCTAAATTTGGTATCGGTTTAATTAAGCGTTCTTTAGCAATTAATGATATAAAATTTGAGACGATTACAAAAATAAATATACCTGCGTTATATGGTATAGGTATTCGTTTTACACCTTATGGCATTTTATATAATGTAAAATTAGGAGAAGCCATTAAGATAGAATCGGCAGACAAAACCTTTTTTGTTGGGACAGATGAAGCAGAAGAAATTCACAAGACATTATTAAAATTAAAACCTTTACAAGACTAAAATCAACCTATGAAAATTAAAAGTCATTATTGGTTCTATAGTATTCAAACGATAAGTTGGGGACTTTTTGCACTGATTAATATTCTATTTAAAATGGCAAAATCGCCTGTTTTAAATAAAACTTATATTGTTGTAGAAGGACTTATTTTCTTTGGATCTGCTTTTTTAGCATCATCGCTTTTAAGATACTATATAAAACGCAACCAGTTATTTGACAGCACAAAAAACAAGGTCTTTATTAAAATTCTATTAGCCTTAATTATCACTTCAATTTCCCTTGCGCTTATTGGAGTTTTATTGGCTTACTTTACGTATGGCTTATTTCATAAAGAGGATATCACTATTAGTAATACACTAATATTAGTCACTATAGTTAATACCTTTTTATATCTTTTTTTATGGCTGATGTGTTATCGTATTATTAAAATGACACAAGGTTTCAGAAAGAACAAAGAGGAACGTTTAAAGTTAGAAAACAACTTAAAAGAGTCAGAACTAAACACTTTAAAAGGGCAAATCAATCCGCATTTTATGTTTAATAGTTTAAATAA